>NZ_LBJV01000040.1:0-48211 GCF_028128855.1 Bradyrhizobium sp. CCBAU 11430 | reverse complement strand
CGGACGCCAACGATCTCGGCGGCGCTGCCGCCCAGGCCAGCCGCGCCGCGCGCCGCACCTACGCCAACGTGCCCTCGCCCTCGCCGGAATTCGACCGGCTCGAGCCGAGCCTGGAAAACCGCGCCGGCGAGCAGGACGCGCCCTATTCCTACGACGAGTCGGTCGAGGAGGCCGAGCGCTATGCGCCGCAGCCGCCGTCGCCGCGTCCGCGCATCGTGCCCGAGCGCGACGCCAAGAAGCGCGCCCGCACGCGCTCCGCCTTCCCGTTCAAGAGTGCGATCGCCGTCGGCATCGTGCTGATCCTGGTCGGCGCCGGCATCCTCTGGGGCAAGCAGCTGGTCCAGATCGCGACCAACCTGCTCAAGTCCTCGCCGACCCAGGTGGTGGAGGCGCCGAAGGATCCGTCCCAGCCGCAGAGCAAGCCCAAGATTCCTGATCGCGTCGGCCAGCCCTCGGCCAGCGACCAGCCGGTCGCGCCGGTGGCGCAGAAGGTCGTGCTCTATGACGAGGATCCGTCCGATCCGAAGGGCAAGCAATATGTCGGCTCGGTGGTGTGGCGGCTCGAGCCGATCAAGGCGTCGGGCAACCAGAAGGCCGACGTCGCCGTGCGTGCCGACATCGAGATCCCCGACCGCAAGTTCAAGATGACGATGTCGTTCCGCCGCAACACCGATTCCTCGCTGCCGGCGAGCCACACGGCGGAGCTGACCTTCATCCTGCCGCCGGATTTTCCCGGCGGCAGTGTCTCCAACGTGCCGGGCATTCTGATGAAGTCGAACGAGCAGGCGCGCGGCACGCCGCTCGCCGGCCTCGCGGTCAAGGTCACCGACGGCTTCTTCCTGGTCGGCCTGTCCAATGTCGACGCCGACCGCTCCCGCAACGTCCAGCTCCTGAAGGAGCGCTCGTGGTTCGACGTGCCGCTGGTCTATGCCAATCAGCGCCGCGCCATCATCGCCATCGAGAAGGGCGCCCCCGGCGAACGCGCCTTCAACGACGCCTTCGCACAGTGGGGCGACTGAGGCATTGCTGTCATTCCGGGCTCGGTGCTGCGCACCGCCCCGGAATGACATTCTTCATGGATTACTATTGCGCCGCCGCTTCCCGCTTGCGGGATGCTGATGCCGCGGCTTCGCGGTCCATCACGGCGCGGCAGCCGGGGCTGACCTGGGCCTTGTTCCGCACCATGCAGGCCCTGACCCTGGGAATGTCGGGGATCTCACTTGAGCACAGCCGCATCGCATCGCCCGTGCACATCTGCTGCGCTTCGGACGAGAAGGCGAGGCCGGGTGAGGTCTGGAGTGCGATGGCCGTGGTTGCTACGGCCAACAGCGAAGCGGTGGTCTTAAGCAGCGAAGCGATCGTCTGATAGCGTGTCATGCAGAATGCGTCCCCGAGTTCCGTGAGCTTGAGCCACTTGGTTTTTGGGGCGCCGCACACGGCTTGATCTGCCGCATGTCACAGCCTTCACGCCGGGAACTTTGGTCCCGCATGTGGTCGCTCGATTTCTTGATGTTCGAATCGAAAAGTGCTGCGCCGCCCGAGCGAAGTATGCGCCATTGTCACGCGGCTGCAATGGCAGGTGCAAAGGAATTTGCAGCTGTTGCGTGGACGTCACGCACAAAGCGTGCGCGCGCGATCAGATCATCCGATCGAAGGAGGCGCTCGCTTGTTCCACATCGCTCGCGCCGAGCGCGGCGGCGTGTTCCTCGACGGCGGTGACGCCTTTGGCAGTCAGCTCGAACAAATCGCCGTCCTTCATCACGTAGCCGTCGGCGATGAGCTCGCCGATCTTGCCGTGGCGGTCGTCGGCGAAGGCAACGGACTGGCTGATGTCCCGCAGGATCGAGAGCTGTTCGTCGCGCAACATGGCTTCACTCTCCGTTCGCTGGGGATGGTCGCGGTCCTCACATGCCGTGGCTCTGAAACACCTTGCTGCAAGAGCGCGACAGCTTGGCCCGGTTGGCTTGCAGGCAGCCCTGCACGGCGCCGTCATTGCCGAGGTCCTTGCGGCAGAAGCGCGAGGCGTCGCGCGAGCAGGCCTGCTGTTCCTGGGGCGAGCCCATGTGGCCTTGCGCAAGAGCGGGTGCGTTCGACAGGCCACTCAGGGCTGCCAGCGTGATCGTCGCCAGGAGAAATCTGCGGGCCATCGGCGGCTCCAATCTGACAGGGATAATTCAGGTCCTGTCTGAACTCGTCGCCTTGCCACTTGTTCCTCCAAAGGCAGAGCTCGCCCCGCTATTCAAGGTTCCCGCGGCGCTGCTATAACACCGGCGAAACGTGAGGTGTTTGATGAAACGCTATCTGGTGTTTGCGCTGGTTGGCCCGTTCGTCGGCGGGTTCCTGCTGCTGCTGACGACGACCTATCAGTCCGGCTATTGGGCCCAGACCAGTCTCGGCGAGGTCGGCAAGCTGTTCGCGGTGTTCTTCAAGACCCTGCAGTACAGCTATCTGTTCGGCTTCCTGCCTTCGCTGATGATCGGCGCAGTCGATGACATCCTGACCCATGTCAGGCGGATCGGCCCGGGCTTGCGGATGCTCCTGGTCGGCCTGTTCGCCTTCGTGCTGGCCTCGCTCACCTACAGCTCGCGCGGGCCGGATTCGGGTGCGGTGCAGTTCATCCTGTATGGCCTCGTCGGGTTCGTGCCGGCGGTGATTTCGTCCTGGCTCGTGCATAAATACATCAAGGAGCCGCACCCGGTGGCGGCGCCGACGTGAGCGCGCGACGTTCGGACGCGGCGCAGCAACCTCCGCCTCGTCCGCGCGTTCCCTGAGGGCCATGACCATGTCCGACGACGACATCCTAGCTCCACGCAGATCCCGTTCGGGGAGCTCGCGCGCGACCTCTTCCGGCACCGAGACACGCGGGCCGATCATCGACCAGGACGGCCGGGAAATCCGCTCCGAGACGCTGCAGCAGGGGTTTCGCGAATTCGGTTTCGAGCTTGGCAAGGACAATCCATTCGCCGGGAGTCCGTTCGGCAATCTGACGCGCGAGCAGCGGATCGCGCGGATCGAGGCGATCGCAAAGCTGCTCGACGTCGCCTTCATCCTGCCCGGCACCAACATCCGCTACGGCATCGACGGGCTGATAGGTCTGATCCCCGTCGTCGGCGACATCATCACCACGGCGATCTCGCTGTGGCTGGTGCGGGAGGCCCGCGCGTTGGGCGCGCCCTGGTACATCACCACCCGCATGCTCGGCAATGTCGCGCTCGACGGCGTGGTCGGCATGGTCCCGTTCGCGGGCGACGCTTTCGACGTGATGTTCCGCGCCAACATGCGCAACGTGCGTCTGCTCCGCCGCTGGCTCGACAAGCAGCCGCGGATTTAGCGCGGCGGCTGGGAGCGCTTGCCGCGAGTCCATCTGGTCGATGATGCGCCGCTGCGGGGAGAACCCCCAAACGCAAAAAACGCGACAGCCTTTCGGCCATCGCGCTTCTGCGCACATCGGAGGCTTGCGAAAACTTAGGCCGCGTCGGCGGCGTCGGTCTCGGCCGGCGCCGGCTTGGGACGGCGGGGCAACGGGAAGGCTTCGCTCTCATAGAGCGAGCGGATGCCGTTTTGGTCGAAACGCGCTTCCTCGACCTGGAGATAGGCGCCGTTCAGTGAATCCGTCGGCAATTGCTCCATCGCGAACTGCACGGCTTCGGCCGCGGTGCCGAACCGGCGATAGGTGAAGCCTGCGCGCTTCTTCTTGCGGATCGCGGCGGGGAAGAGTTCGGCGGAGGTGTTGAAGTTGAACGGACGCAGTGGACGCATGGTCAAAGACCTCGTGATCTTCTCTGGGGCTTTAAGCGCGTGGGGTTTGGGAGGGCAGGGGCCGCCATCGAGCGAGCCCGCCGCACATGCCATTTCGCCCTCTAATATAGGCCGATTTGACAAAAATGCGACCCCCGCGATGGGAGATGATGAATCCGCGCATGGCAGCTCCGCGGATGAAATTAATCAAATTATTACAATGGCTTATATGGATTACAATTTGCCAAGAAGCAGCAGGACGACCAGCACCGCCAGCACGACGCCGCCGATGCCCATGCCGGAATGGCCCATCCCATAGCCGTAACCGCCGATGCGGCCGGACAGGCCGCCGAGCAGATAGATGATCACCAGGATGATCAGGACGGTCCCGAGTGACATGGCATCCTCCCTGGCGGCCGCCAAATGCGATGATCGGCCGCACCGCCAGACAAGAAAAGCACATCGCGCGGCCGGGTTCCACGAAGGAACCGGGCCGCGCGCAACCTTATTTCGGCTCCAGCTTCAGCGCGGCCGAGTTGATGCAGTAGCGCAGGCCGGTCGGCCCGGGGCCGTCGGGGAAGACGTGGCCGAGATGGCCGCTGCATTTGGAGCAGAGCACCTCGGTGCGGACCATGCCGTGGCTCACGTCCCGCTCCTCGTCGATATGGCTCTCGACGGCGGGCTGGGTGAAGCTCGGCCAGCCGCAGCCGGAATCGAACTTGGCGTCGGACTCGAACAGCACATTGCCGCAGCCGGCGCACGTGTAGGTGCCGGCGCGGTGGTCGTGCTCATACTCGCCGGAGAAGGGACGCTCGGTCGCCTTCTCGCGCAGCACCGCGTACTGCATCGGCGACAATTCGCGCCGCCACTGCTCTTCGCTCTTGATGACCTTGTTATCAGTGGTTTTCATTTTGGTGTCGGGCATGGGTCTCCCGTTTGTTTCGGTGATCTCGCGATCAGTTGGTGGCCTTGCTGGCGCTCACCAGCGTCGGCTTTTCAATGTAGTTATCCGCGAACAGCTTTTTCAGGTTCTCGACCTTGGGCAGGTCGTTATAGGCGATGTAAGGCTGGTTCGGGTGCAGCGTCAGATAGTCCTGGTGGTAGGCCTCCGCCGGGTAGAACGCCTCCAGCGCGCCGACCTTGGTCACGATCGGCTTGCTGAAGACCTTGGCGCCGTTGAGCTGGGCGATATAGGCCTCCGCCACCTTCTTCTGCTCGTCGGAGGTGGTGAAGACGGCCGAGCGATATTGCGTGCCGACGTCGGGGCCCTGGCGGTTGAGCTGGGTCGGGTCGTGCGCCACCGAGAAGTAGATCTGGAGGATCTTGCCGTAGGAGATCTTCTTCGGGTCGTACTTGATCTCGACCGCCTCGGCATGGCCGGTCCGGCCGCTCGAGACCGTCTGGTAGTCGGCGGTCGCCTTGGTGCCGCCGGCATAGCCGGAGACCGCGTTGACGACGCCCGCGGTGTGCTGGAAGACGCCCTGCACGCCCCAGAAGCAGCCGCCGGCGATCACGGCGGTCTGGATCCCGCTCGCGGGTGCCGCATCCATGGCTGGGGCGGGGATCACGACCGCATCCTCCGCGGCCCGGGACGGCGCGGCAAAGGCCAGCGCAAAGGCAAGCGAGAGGGCGGTGGTTGCGGCGAGCAGGGAGGCGAGGGCAGGTCGGCGCATGGCGGATCCTCTTTCGGAAGGTCTGACAGTCTAGGGCGGTCGGGGCCGGACGAACAGTTGCCCGGCTGCGTTTTCGCACCATCCGAGGTACGGACGCGGCCGCCGATTGTTACGACGGGACGGACACGAGTCTGTGAAATGAGCCGCGCGGGATAGCCGGGCGCCGGCGGCTTGGCGAGACCGGGAACTCCGCGCTAGATGAACCGGTGCGATCGATGATCGACTCAAGAAGAATCTGGCTGGAGCAGGCCTGACCCATGCTGCGCGTCGTTTCCCTGACCCTCGTCATCCTGACGGCCGGCCTGTTCAGCGCGGCGGCCGACCCGCAGGCCGACGATCTCACCCTCTGCCGTGACCGCCAGGCGGAGGCCCAGGCCCGCGCGAGCGCCTGCGACAATCTGCTGAAGGCCGACAAGCTCAGCGGCAAGGACAAGGCCATCGCGCTCTCCGTGCGCGGCAACACGCTGATCAGCAAGCGCGATTACGACCACGCGATCGAGACCCTGTCCATCGCGGTCGATCTCGATCCGGATTATGTCATTGCCCTCAACCTGCGCGGCCTCGCCTATGAGCGCAAGGGCCAGGACGATCTCGCCATGGCGGACTACAACCTCGCCCTCCAGAAGCGCCCCACCTACGGTGTCCCCTACAACAATCGGGGCGTCATCTATGCGCGCCGCGGCGCGTTGCAAAGCGCGATCGACGATTTCAGCCTGTCGATCAAATACACGCCCAAATTCCTGCTCGGCTGGACCAATCGCGCCCGAGCGCGGACGCTGATGAAGGATTTCGACGGCGCGATCGCGGATTTCGCGGAGGCCGAGAAGATCGACCCGGCCGCGCCGCAGATCGCCAGCAACCGCTGCATCACGTACGGCATGATGGGCAGGTACGCGCAGGCCCTTGCCGACTGCAACGGCCTGATCGAGCGGCAGCCGAAAAACGTGTTCGCGATCAACAACCGCGCCGACGTCAGCATGATGAAGGGCGACCTCGACGCCGCGCTGAAGGACTACAACACGGCGATCCAGATCAATCCGAACAACATCCGCGCGCATTCCGGTCGCGGCCAGATCTATGAGCGGAAGAAGGATCTCGCGCAGGCGCGCGCCGATTTCCGCGCGGCCGCCTATTCGTTGACGAAGTTCGACGAGCCCGACGTCGCCCGCGCCCGTGCCGTCGCGCAGGAGCGGCTCGCCGCGCTGACGCCGCAGGCGCCGGCCGGGGCAACCGGGCGCCGCGTGGCGCTGGTGATCGGCAACGGCGCCTACAAGAACGTCCACGCCTTGCCCAATCCGCCGCGCGATTCCAAACTGATCGCGAGCGTGCTGCGCGACGTCGGCTTCCAGAGCGTGATTTCCGTCAATGACCTCACCCGCGACAAGTTCTTCGACGCGTTGAAGGCCTTCGCGGAGGAAGCGGAGAAGGCCGACTGGGCCGTGGTCTATTACGCCGGCCACGGCTTCGAGATCGGCGGGGTGAACTATCTCGTTCCCGTCGACGCCAAGCTCGCCGCCGACAAGGACGCCGAGACCCAGGCGGTCGCCCTCGAGCAGGTGATCGCCGCGGTCGGTGCCGCGCGAAAAATGCGTCTCGTGGTCCTGGATGCCTGCCGCGACAATCCGTTCGCGCCGAGCATGCAGCGCACGCTGTCGCTGAAGCTGGTCGACAAGGGCTTCTCCAACATCGAGCCCGGCGCCGGCTTCATGGTGGTTTATGCCGCCAAGCACGGCGAGACCGCGATGGACGGCGACGGCAGTGCCAACAGCCCGTTCGCCACCGCGCTGGCCCGCGAGATCAAGCAGCCGCGCATCGAGATCCGAAAACTGTTCGACATCATCCGCGACGACGTCTGGGCCGCCACCAGGCACGAGCAGCAGCCGTTCACCTACGGCTCGCCGCCGGGACGCGAAGATTTTTATTTTGTCGCGGGGAAATAACTGAGCGTGAGGCGCGGCAACGCCACCTCATAACCGCTGTCGTCCCCGCGATCGCGGGGACCCATAACCCCAGGCAGGAGCGTGAGGCAAAACTCCCACTCCGAGTCTTCGTCAATCATCTTCCTGTGGGTATGGGTCCCGGATCGGCGCTCCGCTTCGCTACGCTTGTCCGGGACGACAGCGGAGGTCGAGGCTCGGGCCTCGGCACCTAAACCACGATACTCAACCTTTTCGCCGCCCGCGTGATGCCTGTGTACAGCCACCGCGCCCTTGAGTCCTGGAACGCAAAGCTCTCGTCGAACAGCACGACGTCGTCCCATTGCGAGCCCTGCGACTTGTGCACGGTCAGCACGTAGCCGTAGTCGAACTCGTCATAGGGCTTGCGCTGCTCCCAGGCGATCTGCTCGACGCCGCCCTCGAAGCAATCGGCGCGCACCGAGACCTTGGTCACCTTGTGGCCGAAATCCTCGTCCGGCGACAGCCGCATGCTGAGGATGCGCGATTTCGCGCGCGAGGTGTTGCGCGACTTCACGCGCCATAGCCCGCCGTTGAACAGGCCCTTCTTGCGGTTGTTGCGCAGGCATACCAGCTTGTCGCCGGCGACCGGGAAGACGTCCTCGATGTTCTGGCGCTGGCGCACCCGCATGTTGTAGGCGCGCCTGGTGTTGTTGCGGCCGACCAGCACCTGGTCGGCGCCCATGACCCTGTCAGGATCGAGCTCCTTGCGCGACACCACCTCGCTCTCGCCGTAGCGGCCGATGTCGAGCTCGCGTCCCTCGCGCACGTCCATCGACATCCGCACGATCGGATCGTCCTGCGCCTGGCGGTGCACCTCGGTCAGCATCGCGTCCGGTTCGGTGTTGGTGAAGAAGCCGCCGCCCTGGATCGGCGGCAGCTGCGCGGGATCACCCAGCACCAGCAGCGGGCAGTCGAACGACATCAGGTCGCGGCCCAATTCGGCGTCGACCATCGAGCATTCGTCGATCACGATCAGCTTCGCCTTCGAGGCCGGCGCGTCGTCCCACAATTCGAAGCTCGGCTGCTCCTCGCCGGATTCGCGGGCGCGGTAGATCAGGGAGTGGATGGTGGAGGCATCGTCGCACCCCTTGTTGCGCATGACGAGGGCGGCCTTGCCGGTGAAGGCGGCGAACTTCACCTCGCCGTCGACGCCGTCGGCGATGTGCCGCGCCAGCGTGGTCTTGCCGGTGCCGGCAAAGCCGAACAGACGGAAGATCGGCGGCGTGCCATTGCGGCCCGGCTTGGCCTTCAGCCAGTCGCCGACGGCCTTGAGAGCGGCATCCTGATGCGGTGTGAAACTGGCCATATCTGTCTTGAGGAAGGGCGAAAAGGCGGCGATTCGCTACGCCCCAAGTTAATCATTCGACCCCCGCTTTCAAGCCGGATGCAGCAGCGAAGATCGAGGCGTCAGCGGGCCGTCGTCAGCTTCCGCTGGCCCGCCTCGCGGCCGTAAATCCGCCTCGTCACGTCGCAGGTGAAGGCGAAGTAAACGCCTTGCCCGGTTTGCGCAATTTCGTGCGGCAAACGACCCGCAGGTTAATCGTTGCTTGCGCGCGTTCGCGACGCCGGTTGATCTAGCGCAATGCAACATGGACAGCGCGAACCTATGGTCCGCAGCGGTGACAACGGCGTCGACCGAGATGTGCCCGATGGGGCGCATTCTCCTGGAAAATTCCTCAACACGGGTCTGCCCGTGAGGATTCGGATATGCCGAGACCAATGTCGCGACGCTCACTATTCTCTGCCGTTCTGCCTTTCGCATCCGGCCGCGACGCGCTTGCGCCGCGCGTGAACGAGTCGTGCCCCGAACAGGTGGCGACCGTCTCCAGCGCGAGCGCCTGCGTCGAAAGACACGGCGTGGTCTGCCGTCGCTGCGTCGAAGCCTGTGAGCATTCCGCCATCCGCATTCTCGCGCGCGAGAAGCTCGGCGCCGTCATCGATGCCGCGGCCTGCACCGGCTGCGGCGACTGCATCCCGGTCTGCCCGGTCGAAGCCATCGCGCTCGCGCCGCGGGACCGGATCGCGCTGGTATCCGAACTTGCAAACCTGGTCGTGCACAATGGCTGAGGCCACCAATATCTGCGGCGTTGCCGTCTATCTCGCACCGGATGCCGCGGACGGTCTGACGGACCGGATCCTGGCGTTGCCCGGCGTCGAGCTCGAGGCCGCATCCGGCGAGAACCGGCTCGCGCTGACCGTCGTCGATACGCCGGCCTCGCTGGCGATCGACCAGATCGCCGCGATGCATCGCCTGCCCGGCGTCGTCAGTGCCTCGCTGATCTTTCACGCCTTCGATGCGCCCGACGACGAGAGCGCGATCGAGACCGAGCCGGCCGCCTGCTGCGGCGGCCTCTGCCAGAATTCCGGCGCGCACGCGCGCCCTTCCGCAATTTGAGATTCGTTGAGCCGGAGAGACCGACGATGGTTACGAAGTTGACGAACGGAAATGAAGCCACGGCGACCCGCCGCGATGCGTTGAAGGCAGCCGCAGCGGTTGCTGCCGCCTCGACCATCGGTGTGACGCTGCCGGATGCGGCGATCGCGCAGCCGGGGAAGACCGACGGCATCCGCTGGGACAAGGGCGTATGCCGCTTCTGCGGCACCGGCTGCGGCGTGATCGTCGGCACCAAGAACGGCAAGGTCGTGGCGACGCAAGGAGATCCCGATGCGCCGGTCAATCGCGGCCTCAACTGCATCAAGGGCTACTTCCTGTCCAAGATCATGTACGGCGAGGACCGGCTGACCCAGCCGATGCTGCGCATGAAGAACGGCAAGTTCGACAAGAACGGCGAGTTCGCGCCGATCTCGTGGGACGACGCCTTCAAGCTCATGGCCGAGAAATGGAAGACCGCGTTGAAGGCCGGTGGTCCCTCGACCGTCGGCATGTTCGGCTCGGGCCAGTGGACCATCTGGGAAGGCTACGCCGCCGCCAAGCTCTACAAGGCCGGCTTCCGCTCCAACAACCTCGATCCGAATGCGCGCCACTGCATGGCCTCGGCCGTCACCGGCTTCATGCGCACCTTCGGCATCGACGAGCCGATGGGCTGTTACGACGACATCGAGCATGCCGATGCGTTCGTGCTGTGGGGCTCGAACATGGCGGAGATGCATCCGATCCTGTGGTCGCGCCTGACCGACCGCCGTCTGACCCATGAGGGCTGCGAAGTCCACGTGCTCTCCACCTTCGAGCACCGCTCGTTCGAGCTCGCCGACAATCCGCTGGTGTTCACCCCGCAGAGCGACATGGCGATCCTCAACTACATCCAGAACTACATCGTCAACTCCGGTGCGACGAACAAGGACTTCGTCGAGAAGCACGTCGAGTTCGCATCGACCGTGACCGACATCGGCTACGGATTGCGGCCGACGCACGCCCTCGAGATCAAGGCGCTCAACGCCTCGCACAAGGCCGGCAAGGACGGCGCGCTCGATCCGGCCGGGTTCAAGGACAAGATCGGATTCGACGAGTACAAGAGGCTGCTCGAGCCCTATACGCTCGACTATGCTCACAAGATGTCGGGCGTGCCGAAGGAGAATCTCGAGCGGCTCGCAAAGCTCTATGCCGATCCCAAGAAGAAGGTCGTCTCCTACTGGACGATGGGCTTCAACCAGCATGCACGCGGCACGTGGGTCAACAACATGATCTACAACGTGCACCTCTTGATGGGTAAGATCTCGGAGCCCGGCAACGGCCCGTTCTCGCTGACCGGCCAGCCCTCGGCCTGCGGCACCGCGCGCGAGGTCGGCACCTTTGCCCATCGCCTGCCGGCCGATCTGGTCGTCACCAACCCGAAGCACCGCGAGACGGCCGAGAAGGTGTGGCAGCTGCCCGAGGGCACCATCCCGGGCAACATCGGCTACCATGCCGTGCTGCAGAACCGGATGCTGAAGGACGGCAAGCTCAACGCCTATTGGGTCCAGTGCAACAACAACATGCAGACGGCCCCGAACATGAATGAGGAGGGCTATCCCGGTTATCGCAATCCGGCTGCCTTCGTCGTCGTCTCCGATCCCTATCCGACCGTGACCACGCTGGCTGCGGACCTCATCCTGCCGACGGCGATGTGGATGGAGAAGGAGGGCGCCTATGGCAATGCCGAGCGGCGCACCCAGTTCTGGCGCCAGCAGGTGAAGGCGCCGGGCGAGGCGCGCTCCGATCTCTGGCAGGTGATGGAGTTCTCCAAGTACTTCAAGATCGAGGACGTGTGGCCGGAGGAGCTGATCGCCAAGAAGCCGGAGGTGCGCGGCAAGACGCTGTTCGACGTGCTCTACGCCAACAGCGAGGTGAACAAGTTCCCGATCACCGAGTGCCAGAAGGGTTTTGACAATTCGGAGAGTGCCGCATTCGGCTTCTACGTGCAGAAGGGCCTGTTCGAGGAATACGCCAAGTTCGGCCGCGGTCACGGCCACGATCTGGCGGATTTCGAGCAGTATCACCAGGCGCGCGGCCTGCGCTGGCCGGTCGTCAGCAACAAGGAGACGCTCTGGCGCTTCCGCGAGGGCTACGATCCCTACGTCAAGCCGGGCGAGGGCGTGTCGTTCTACGGCAAGCCGGACAAGAAGGCGCGCATCATCTTCTGTCCGTTCGAGCCGGCGGCCGAAACGCCCGACAAGGAGTTCGATCTGTGGCTGTGCACCGGCCGCGTGCTGGAGCACTGGCATTCCGGCTCGATGACGCGCCGCGTCCCCGAGCTGCACCGTGCCGTGCCGGCCGCGACGCTGTTCATGCATCCGGACGACGCGGCCGAGCGCAAGCTGTTGCGCGGACAGCCGGTGAAGATCCAGACGCGGCGCGGCGAGGTGGTCACGCGGGTCGAGACCAAGGGCCGCAACAAGCCGCCGCGGGGCCTCGTCTACTTCCCGTTCTTCGACGAAAGCCAGCTCGCCAACCAGCTCACGCTCGATGCGACCTGTCCGATCTCGAAGGAGACCGACTTCAAGAAGTGCGCCTGCCGCGTGACGTCGGCCTGAACCCTCGATGGACGAGCCATGTCGGATTCCAGCTCAGGCATCCCGCGCGATCCGCGCCGCCGCAAGGCGCTGCAGGATATGACGCGTTTCGGCGGCGGCGCAGCCGTCGCCGCAACGATGCTGACGGCATTCGGCGTGTCCTCGCGGGCCAAGCCCGCGCAGACGCTGCGGCCGCCGGGTGCGCTTCCCGAGAAGGATTTTCTGGCGGCCTGCGTCCGTTGCGGCCTGTGCGTTCGCGACTGTCCTTACGACACCCTGAAGCTCGCGGACTGGGCCGACGGGCCCGCGATGGGAACGCCGTTCTACGTCGCCCGCAACGTGCCTTGCGAGATGTGCGACACCATTCCCTGCGTCAAGGCCTGCCCGACCGGCGCGCTCGAGCATGCGCTGACCGACATCGCGAAGGCCAAGATGGGCGTCGCGGTGATCACCAGCCGCGAGACCTGCCTCAATCTGCAGGGCTTGCGCTGCGACGTCTGCTATCGGGTCTGTCCGGCCATCGACAAGGCGATCACGCTCGAGGTCTCGCACAACGCGCGCACGACCAAGCACGCGATCTTCGAGCCGGTCGTTCACGCCGAGTCCTGCACCGGCTGCGGCAAGTGCGAGAAGTCCTGCGTGCTGACCGATGCCGCCATCAAGGTGCTGCCGATCGAGGTCGCCGCGCTGAAGCAGGACGAGCACTACAAGCGCGGCTGGGAAGAGAAGTCCAGGGCCGGCGGAGCCCTGGTCGACGCGCCGCTCAAGCTGCCGGTGCGCAGACCCGAGGGAGGCACGCCATGACGGCGAATGCCAGGCCTTATGTCGAAGCGCGCGCGGTCAAGGGACTTTGGGCCGCCTCGCGGTTTCTGGTGCTGCGGCGGGCGAGCCAGCTGTTCTTCCTCGCGCTGTTCCTGTCGGGGCCGCTTCTGGGCGTCTGGATCGCCAAGGGCACGCTGGCCTCGTCGATGACGCTCGGCACGCTGCCGCTGACCGATCCCTTCGTCTTGCTGCAATCGCTCGCGGCGCGCCACTGGCCGGAGGCCCTCTCGGTGATCGGCGCCGCGATCGTGCTCGCCGCCTATCTGCTGTTCGGCGGCCGGACCTATTGCTCCTGGGTCTGCCCGGTCAATCCGGCGACCGATCTTGCTGCCTGGCTGCGGCGGCGGCTCGGCATCACCTTCACGGCCAAGATCCGCCCGGAGCTCAGGCTCTATTTCGTCGGCGCGGTGCTCGCGGCCTCCGCACTATCAGGGTCGATCGCCTGGGAGCTGATCAACCCGGTGACGGCGCTGCATCGCGCGCTGGTGTTCGGTCTCTGGTTCGGCGCCGGCGGCACCGCGGCGATCTTCGTGTTCGATCTCCTCGTCGCCAGGCACGGCTGGTGCGGTCATCTCTGTCCGGTCGGGGCGTTCTACGGCCAGATCGGCAAGGTCGCGCTGATGCGCGTCACCGCCGACAACCGTGCCGCCTGCAACGACTGCATGGATTGCTTCGCCGTCTGTCCGGAGCCGCATGTCATCGGCCCCGCGCTCAGGGGCGAGCGCAGCGGCGCCACGCCGGTCATTATCGCGGGCGATTGCACGCTCTGCGGAGCCTGCATCGACGTCTGCTCCAAGCAGGTCTTTCATCTCGGTCTGCGCGGCCGCAATGCGGCGCGTCCGGACCCCTCCATGACCGCGCCATCGCCAGCGGCGCGCGTCGTCTCTTCCCAGCCGGCCGTCCTTGAAAGGGACCTCCCATGACGTTTGTTCGACTGATTCCGTTGATCGCGGCGGCGGCCGTCGCCGTCGCAGTTGCAATTCCGTTCGCGGCGTCGGGCCCGCTTGCGCAGGAGGCCAAGCAGCCCAAGGCGCTGCGCGAGGCCCCGCTGACCGAGATGTCGGCGCCGCCCGACGTGACCAAGCAGTCGGTGCCGGCGAGCGGCTTCGAGCGCGCCTATCGCCAGCAGCCGCCGCTGATCCCCCACAAGATCGACGGCTACCAGATCACGACGGAGAACAACGCGTGCATGGGCTGCCACGACTGGCCCGGCAATACGCGCGTCAACGCGCCGAAGATCTCGGAGACGCATTACGTCGACCGCCAGGGCGTGCGGCTCGATAAGGTCGCCGGCACGCGTTACTTCTGCCAGCAATGCCACGTGCCGCAGGCCGACGCGAAGCCGCTGGTCGGCAACATCTTCCAGAACGCGACGCAGGCGAAGTGAGGCTGACATGCAGGACACCAGCACTTCTGCCGCCGTCGCAGCAGCGCAGCCGGGTCGCCTGAAACGGCTGTGGCGATGGTTCTTCTCGCCGACCGCGCGCTACGCCTGGGGACTGATCGCCATCGTCGCATTCGCCGGCGGCGTCCTGTTCTGGGGCGGCTTCAACTGGGCGATGGAGATGACGAACAACGAGCAGTTCTGCATCTCCTGTCACGAGATGAAGGAAAACGTCTATCTCGAATACCGCAACACGGTTCACTATTCGAACCGCACCGGCGTGCGCGCCAGCTGTCCGGATTGCCACGTGCCGAAGGAATGGAGCCACAAGGTCGTCCGCAAGATCCAGGCCTCGAACGAGGTGCTGCACAAGATCCTCGGCACCATCGGCACGCCCGAGAAGTTCAACGCCCACCGCATCGACCTTGCCAAGAGCGTGTGGCGCGGCATGAAGACGACGGATTCGCGTGAGTGCCGCAACTGCCACAAGTTCGACCACATGGAGTATGCGGTGCAGGAGCCGCGCGCCTCCAAGCTGCACCAGACCGCGTTCGCGCAGGGCAAGACTTGCATCGATTGCCACCAGGGCATCGCGCACAAGCTGCCGCCCAAGGCGCAGGAGGGATATCGCGATATGCTCGAGCATATCGACGAGGTCGGCCCCGTGCAGCGCATGATCGACTTCCTGCAGGATGCCGACGTCGCCAAGGCGAAGGCGGCGAGGTGATGGACATGCTTCAGCAATCCCGCGATACGGCCGATAGCGCGCCCCGGCCTTCCGCCGCCGTCAGCGTTGCCCTGGTCTATGATTCGGGCCCGGCCGTGAACCGGTGGTTCGCCGGTCTCGTCACCGAGCTTCGCGGCTCGGGCAAGAGCCTGGCCGGCCTGATCCAGGACGACGTGCCCCAGCCGGGTCGCACTCGCTGCGACATGGTTCTGCACGAGCTCGCCACCGGCCGGGCGATGTCGATCTCCGAGGATCTCGGCGCGGGAGCGACCTCCTGCCGTCTGTCCACGCCGCGCCTGCTCGAAGCGGCGCAACTGGTCGAGGCTCAGCTCGCCGACGCCGAGATCGTGTTTCTCAACAAGTTCGGCAAGGCCGAGGCGGATGGCGGAGGGCTGCGCGACCTGATTGCCCATTGCATCGAGTCCGGCAAGAGCCTCGTGATCGGCGTTCCCAGCGGCAATCAGCAAGCCTGGACCGATTTCTGCGGCGAGTATTTCAGGACGGTCGCGGCAACGCCGGAGCCGAGCCAGGAGGCGATCCCGGCTCTTGCGGCTCTGCTCGGTCAGCCCAAGACTGGTCGCGCGAAGGCCGGCAGCGAGCAGCTGCACGTGGCCTGAGGCCGCATCCCGGCTCGTCCCACCGGACCGGCGGGCGCCATTGCTCCCGCTGGTTCAAGCGGGGGCAGAAGCGCTATTGCCAGCCGGGAACGCCGCGCATGTCGGGCAGCTTGTGCGCGATGCCCTTGTGGCAATCGATGCAGGTCTTCTCGCCGCTGAACAGGTAGCGCTGATGCGCAACCGAGGCCCGCGGCGACTGCTTCGTGATGTCCATGGAATCCGCGCTGTGGCAGTTGCGGCATTCCAGTGAATCGTTGGCCTTGAAGCGCGCCCATTCATGCGCGGCCAGCTCGAGCCGGTGATCCATGAATTTCTCGCGGGTGTCGATCGTGCCGAAGATCTTGCCCCAGACTTCCTTGGACGCCTGCATCTTGCGCGCGATCTTGTCGGTCCAGTTGTGCGGCACGTGGCAGTCGGGACAGGTGGCGCGGACACCGGAGCGGTTGGAGAAGTGGATGGTGGACTTCAGCTCCGCATAGACGTTGTCCTTCATTTCGTGACAGCCGGTGCAGAACTTTTCGGTGTTGGTCAGTTCCAGCGCGGTGTTGAAGCCGCCCCAGAAGATGACGCCCGCCACGAAGCCCGCGAGCACGAGCGTGCCGAGCGCGAACACAGAGCTCGGGCGCCTCAGCACGCCCCAGAGCTCGAGCACAAAGCTCCAGGTTCGCGCGATGAAGCCGCGCCTGGGCTTGGACTCCTCCGTGGTCGCGCTCATCGGCGGCCACCGGGGCTTGCGCGCGAGAGCAGCGTGTCGATGTCGACGAAGTCGTTGCTCACGGGCGGATTGGCGGTGTTCTGCGGCACGTGACACTCCGTGCAGAAGAAGCGACGCGGCGAGATCGAGGCCAGGAACTGGCCGTCGCGGTCCATGAAGTGGGTGATCGAGACCATCGGCGCCTGCGACTCCGCCGTGCGCGCGCGGGCATGGCAGGACAGGCACTTGTTGCCGTTGAGGTCGATCTGGTAGCCGTCGATCGTATGCGGGATCACCGGCGGCTGCTCCGGGTAGTTGCGCGTCTCCTTCTCGGAGGTGTTGCGGTTCGGCAGCATCGTCGGCGCCGGCCCTTCGTCGTTAAGCGGGGTCGGGCCGCGCAGGCCTGAATTGAGCGTCTGCGCGGTCAGCGCGCTCGCCCCCGCGGCAATCGCGAGCGCCAGCACGGCAATGCCAAGTCGCTTCATCATGGCTCACACCCGCTCGATGCGCACGGCGCATTTCTTGTAGTCGGTTTGCAGCGAGATCGGATCGGTGGCGTCCAGCGTCACCTTGTTGATCAGCTTGGATTCGTCGAACCACGGCACGAAGACCAGCCCACGCGGCGGCCGGTCGCGGCCGCGTGTCTCGACACGGGCGCGGATGAAGCCGCGCCGCGAGACCACCTTCACTTCGTCGCCGCGACGGAGCTTGGCCTCCTGCGCATCGTCCGGGTGCATGAAGCACACGGCCTCGGGGAAGGCCTTGTAGAGCTCGGGCACCCGGCGCGTCATGGTGCCGGAATGCCAGTGCTCCAGCACGCGGCCGGTCGAGAGCCAGAACGGATATTCGCCGTCGGGCGATTCCGCCGGCGGCTCGTAGGGCAGGGCGAAGATGCGCGCCTTGCCGTCCGGATAGCCGTAGAACTGCACGTCGGTGCCCTGCTTGACGTAGGGGTCGCTGCCCTCGCGGAAACGCCATTTGGTTTCCTGGCCGTTGACGACAGGCCAGCGCAGGCCGCGCTCGCGGTGATAGGTCTCGAACGGCGCGAGGTCGTGGCCGTGGCCGCGGCCGAACGAGGCGTATTCTTCGAAGAGTCCCTTCTGCACGTAGAAGCCGAATGCTTTGGATTCCTCGTTGGCGTAGCCCTCCTCGATCTCGGAGGTCGGGAATTTGTCGACCTGGCCGTTCTTGTAGAGCACGTCGAACAGGGTCTTGCCGCGAACCTCGGGTTTCTTGGCGATCAGCTCCTCGGGCCAGACCTCCTCGATCTTGAAGCGCTTGGAAAACTCCATGAGCTGCCAGAGATCGGACTTCGCCTCGCCGGGCGCGTTGACGAGCTGGTGCCAGAACTGCGTGCGCCGCTCGGCGTTGCCGTAAGCGCCCTCCTTCTCCACCCACATCGCGGTCGGCAGGATCAGGTCGGCGGCCAGGGCCGTCACCGACGGATAGGCGTCCGAGACCACGATGAAATTGTCGGGATTGCGGAAGCCCGGATAGGTCTCCTCGTTGGTGTTGGGGCCGGCCTGGAGATTGTTGTTGACCTGCACCCAATAGGCGTTGATGAGGCCGTCCTTCAGCATCCGGCTCTGCAACACGGCATGTGCGCCGGGCTTGTCGGGAATGGTGCCCTCGGGCAGCAGCCAGAGATGCTCGGCGTGGTCGCGGTGCTGCTTGTTGGTCACCACCATGTCGGCGGGGAGGCGGTGCGAGAAGGTGCCGACCTCGCGCGCGGTGCCGCAGGCGGAGGGCTGCCCGGTCAGCGAGAACGGGCTGTTGCCGGGCGAGGAGATCTTTCCGGTCAACAGATGGATGTTGTAGACGAGGTTGTTGCACCAGACGCCGCGGGTGTGCTGGTTGAAGCCCATGGTCCAGAACGAGACCACCTTGGTCTTCGGGTCGGCATAGAGCTCGGCCAGCGCCTCGAGGCGGTTCAGCGGCACGCCGGACATCTCCGCGGCTTTCTCCAGCGTGTAGTCCGAGACGAACTTGACGAATTCGTCGTAGCTCATGTCGGTGGAGTCATTGGCCTTCGCCGCACCCGTCGCCTTCTTCTGCAGCGGATGCTCGGGCCGCAGGCCGTAGCCGATGTCGGTCTGGCCGCGCCTGAAGATGGTGTGTGCGGCGACGAAGTCCTTGTGGACCCGGCCGGTCTTGATGATGTGATGGGCGATGGCGTTGAGAATGTAGAGGTCGGTTTGCGGCTTGAACACCATGCCGATGTCGGCGAGGTCGAACGAGCGGTGCTCGAAGGTCGAGAGCACGGCGACGCGGACATGCGGCGCCGAGAGCCGGCGGTCGGCGAGGCGCGTCCACAGGATGGGGTGCATCTCCGCCATGTTGGAGCCCCACAGCACGAAGGCGTCGGTCGCCTCGATGTCGTCGTAGCAGCCGGCCGGCTCGTCGATGCCGAAGGTGCGCATCATGCCGGCGACGGCCGAAGCCATGCAGTGCCGCGCGTTGGGATCGATGTTGTTGGTGCGGAAGCCGGCCTTGAACAGTTTCGAGGCGGCATAGCCTTCCCAGATCGTCCACTGGCCCGAGCCGAACATGGCGACGCCGTTCGGTCCGCGCTTCTTCATCGCCTCCTTCCACTTCACCTCCATGATGTCGAAGGCTTCGGTCCAGGACACGGGTGTGAACTCGCCGTTCTTGTCGTATTTGCCGTTCGCCTTGCGCAGCATCGGCTGCGTCAGGCGGTCGTGGCCGTACATGATCTTGGAGAGGAAATAGCCTTTGACGCAGTTCAGGCCGCGATTGACCTCGGCCTTGATGTCGCCGTGGGTCGCGACCACGCGGTTGTCCTTGGTGGCGACCATCACGGAGCAGCCGGTGCCGCAGAAGCGGCAGGCGGCCTTGTCCCATTTCAATTCGCTCGCCTCCCGCTCGGCGGCGAGATTGGCGGCGAGCGCCGGGACCGGCATGCCGGCAGCGGCGGCCGCGATCGCGGCAGCCTCCAGCTTCAGCATCTGGCGGCGGTCGAGCTTTGGCGATGTCATGATGGCTCTCCCGGTCTTTAGGCGGTTTCGATGGCGTGGAAGACGAGCGCCGCGGAATAAACGTGTCGCAGGGATTGGATGGTGTTGAGCATGGTGCCGAGGCTGCCGGCGTCCAGCGCCTCGGCCACGACCACGAGCTTGCCACGCACGTCGCGGCCGTAAATCTCGCAGCCCGCGAGGGCGGTGATGTCGGCTTCGACGTCGGCGAGATGCTCGGGGCGCGCCTGCACCACGATACTGGCAATCTCGCCCCCGGGCGGGGGCACGATGCGGTCGGCGCCGAGCACCTGTCCCGTGATCAGCGCGCGACGGTTGAGTTTGGCTTGGGCCATATGCCTGCCTTTCTGGATATCAATGCGGGGTCGGAGGCGGGCCGGGCGGGCCCGCGAACATCTGGTAGATCCACACGGCCAGCCCGTAGCTGCCGACGGTCCCGACCGCGAGGACGGGCATCACGACCGCCGTCAGGAACAGGAACGCGAAGATCTCCATGCGCCGTTGGCGCAAGCGCCCAGTCGTGTCGTCGCCGGGGGCCGGCATATCCGGTCTCTCTCTTGCAGTGCCTAAGATCTTGACGGCTTACGGCCGTCGCTCCGTGAACTTGTCAAACTATATCGCCGGAGACCGCCGATTCTGACATGGATCAATGCGCCTTGCATCAACTAAGTCGTCGCATTTCGCATGGCTGATTCGAGCCCGTGATGGCGAGCAGCCATGGACAGCGCGACCCCGCTCATTAAGATGCCATTAACAACAATAATCGCGGGAGAACGACGCCATGAAGTTCGGCATCTTCTACGAGCTGCAACTGCCGCGGCCCTGGGTGGCTGGCGACGAGCTCGCCCTGTACCAGAACGCGCTGACGCAGATGGAGCTTGCCGACAAGCTCGGCTACGACCACGCCTGGGTGGTCGAGCATCACTTCCTCGAGGAATATTCGCACTCGCCGTCACCGGAATCCTTCCTCGCCGCAGCAAGCCAGCGCACCAGGAACATCCGCCTCGGGCACGGCATCCTGCAGCTCACCACCAATCATCCGGCGCGCGTTGCCGAGCGCGTTGCGGTGCTGGATCTGCTCAGCAACGGCCGCTGCGAGTTCGGCATGGGCGAGAGCGCCTCGATCACCGAACTCACGCCGTTCGGCCGCGATATGGAGACCAAGAAGGAAGTGTTCGAGGAAGCCGTCGCCGCGATCTTCCCGATGTTCAAGGACGCGGGCAGCGAGCATCACGGCAAGTATTTCGATATCCCCCTGCGCAACGTCGTGCCCAAGCCGGTGCAGAAGCCGCATCCGCCGCTATGGATGGCCTGCTCGCAACTGCCGACCATCGAGCGTGCCGGCCGTCACGGCTTTGGCGCGCTCGGCTTCCAGTTCGTCAGCGCCGACGCCGCGCATGCCTGGGTGCACGCCTATTACAACGCGATGACCAAGCGGCTGCATAAACTGGCGGACTACCAGATCAACCCGAACATGGCGCTGGTCTCGTTCTTCATGTGCGCCAAGACCGACGAGGAGGCGCGCGCCCGCGCCGACGGCGCCACCTTCTTCCAGTTCGCGCTGCGCTTCTACGGTGCCTCGCAGAACCGCCAGCGGCCTGCGCCCTACACCGTCAACATGTGGGACGAGTACAACAAGTGGAAGCGCGACAATCCTGAAGCGCAGGAGGCGGCGCTGCGCGGCGGCCTGATCGGCTCGCCGGAGACGATCCGCAGGAAGCTGAAGCGCTTCCAGTCCTCGCATATCGACCAGGTCATCCTGCTCAACCAGGCCGGCAAGAACAGCCACGAGCACATCTGCGAATCGCTGGAGCTGTTCGGCCGCGAGGTGATGCCGGAGTTCCAGAACGACCCGGCGCAGGCAGCCTGGAAGCAGGGCGTGATGAGTGGCGAGATCAAGCTGGAGGAGATCGACACCGAGGCCTTTACGGACCGCTACGGCAAGCTGGCGATCAGTGTCGCCCCGGCGAAGGCGGCGGCGGGGTAGGGGGCTCTGTTGACAAAGCACCGGATCTACACGACCAGCTTCGCCAGCGTTTACCCGCTCTATGTTGCGAAGGCGGAGAAGAAAGGGCGCTCGAAGGCCGAGGTCGATCAGATCATCTCTTGGTTGACGGGCTATGGTCCGAAGGAGCTGCAAGTCCAACTGGAAGGACAGACGGATTTTGAGACCTTCTTTGCAGAGGCCCCTGCAATCAACCCCTCGCGCACCCTCATCAAAGGCGCGGTGTGTGGCGTTCGAGTGGAGGACATCAAGGAGCCAACGATGCGGGAAATCCGTTACTTGGATAAGCTGATCGACGAACTGGCCCGGGGAAAGACAATGGACCAGATTCTGCGAAGAAAGTGATTTCGAGCGGCTACCGTCCATTCGGCTCAGCGATGTTCGCGCAATCTGCCACGCAGAGCGGCCTTCCGGCGCGCCGCCATTGCTGGTAGACCACGTCAAAAGCGACAGGGAGAAGACGATGCGCCCTTGCGGGACGTCCACAACTGCAGCGGCAGGCGATATCGCGCCCGCGGTGCTCGCCATAGGCCGCTCCGATTTCCCAAAAGTCCTGATCGACACGCTGCGCCGCCACGCCGATGTCGGCCATTGCATGGTGTTCGCGCTGAGCCGTTCCGGTGCCGCGACCTGCCTGCTCGATGCAGGCAACATCCCGATCGGCGGCGATCTCGGCGCGGCCTATGCCGGGCACTTCCATGAATCAGATCCCAACCGCGATGCGCTGTTCGAAGGCGAGGGCCCTGCGCCGATCATGCTGCCGTCGTTCGCGCCGCGCATGTATGGTGCGCGCTACCGCAAGATATTCTTCCACGATTCCGGCATCGTCGACAAATGCGCGACCGCGATCTGGACTGGCGACACCTGCTTCTACGTCAATTTCTACCGCATCACGGCCCAGGGCCGCTTCAGCGCCGCGCAGCGCGAACGGCTGCAGGCGATCGCGCCAGCGATCGGCGCCAGCGTCGCACGTCATTTCCAGCAGGCCGCGACCGCGACGCCTGACCAGAACCTCGCCACATTGTTCGCCACGCGCGCGCCGCTCTCCACGCTGACACCGCGT
Organism: Bradyrhizobium sp. CCBAU 11430; assembly: GCF_028128855.1. Taxonomy (NCBI): domain Bacteria; kingdom Pseudomonadati; phylum Pseudomonadota; class Alphaproteobacteria; order Hyphomicrobiales; family Nitrobacteraceae; genus Bradyrhizobium; species Bradyrhizobium sp. CCBAU 11430. The sequence goes on along the minus strand of NZ_LBJV01000040.1, from coordinate 25,587 downwards.
GAGCAGGAGGTCTGCCGTCGCATCCTGCTCGGTTTCAGCTCCGAGGCAATCTCGCAAGAACTCGGCATCAGCCTGCATTCGACCCTGACCTACCGCAAGCGCGCCTATCAGCGGCTCGGCATCTCCTCGCAGAACGAATTGTTTTCGATCGTGCTGGGTCTGCTCGCGGGGCCTCACGGCCTGAACTGAGGGCAGTATCAAGCGGTATCCCATTCTTGATGTCGCCGAACAAGAATTCCGCGTTAACCATCGCCAACGGTTCCCGTCTACGCGGCATCGCTTCGAAGTTTCTTAAATTTTGCTGGGTACCTCTTCAGGCACAGTGACCCCTGGAGAAAGATATGGCTAAGCGGGCCAAGGCCAAACGTGGGAAGGCGGAGACGCTCGCAATCCCGATGGCCGCGAGGGTTGCAATTTGCGCCGTGGCCGTCGCCGCGTTGGGATACGGTTTGCTGTCCGGCCAGGCGAGCGTGCAGCCGGTACGGAAGCCGCCCGCACAGGAAGCCCGGGCATCGTCGTCTCCTGTCTACGTGGCGCCTCCAGTTCATGCCGCAGCGGCGGTTCCGGCCCCGGCTGCAGCTCCGATTCCGGCACCGGTTCCGGCGCCTCTGGCCGAGCCGCCCAAAGCCGACGCTGATGCTCCTGGAGCATTGGTGCGGCAGGTGGTCGACTATGCCAGCCGCCAGGCGCCGGGCACGGTCATCATCGATACCGGAAACACATTCCTCTATTTCGTCCTGAACGACAGGCAGGCGATGCGCTACGGCATCGGTGTCGGCCGCGAAGGTTTCACGTGGTCCGGTGAGCAGACCGTGGCCCGTAAAGCCGAATGGCCGGATTGGCATCCGCCCGTGGAGATGGTCTCGCGCCAGCCTTATCTGCCGCGCTTCATGGCAGGTGGTCCCGGCAATCCGCTCGGCGCCCGCGCAATGTATCTCGGGGAGACCGAATATCGCATTCACGGCACCAACAACCCCGCTACGATCGGCAAGCGCGTTTCGTCCGGCTGCATCCGGCTCACCAATGACGACGTCACGGACCTCTATGAACGGGTGAAGGTCGGCGCGAAAGTGATCGTGCTTCCGGCAGCCGCGGCTCGCCGACCGTCCCAGGGAGCGCCGGCCGACGCCGCATCGCGTTCGCCGGACCCGGCACCGCCGTCGAACCGGCCCTCGGCAGCCAACGCGCAGATGCTCCCATCTGGACCGAAGATCGCCGAGGCCCGGTAGCTCGGTCCGTCCCTATCGCTAGGGACAGACGCCGGCCGCGGAGTTCGCTAGTCTGGCCTGAAGGATACGACAATCCGGGGAGGCCGCTTTGAGCACCGCGCCGCGCATCGACATCGACCCTGTCGCGTTCTGGGCCGATCCCTATCCGATGCTCGCGACAATGCGGAAAGAAGCGCCGATCGCGTTCGTGCCGCAGCTCGGCTCGACCCTGCTGACCAGCCGCGACGACATCTCGATCTCCGAGAAGCAGATCGACGTGTTCTCCTCGCACCAGCCCGCCGGCCTGATGAACCGGCTGATGGGCCACAACATGATGCGCAAGGACGGCGAGGCGCACCAGGTCGAGCGCCGCGCGATGTTTCCGACGGTGTCGCCGAAGACGGTGAAGGCGCATTGGACCGCGCTATTCCAGGCCCATGCCGACCGCATCTTCGACGCGATCGCGCCGGGGCGGATCGACTTCATGCGCGACTTCGCGCTGCCGTTCTCCGGCGAATGCCTGAAGTCGATCACCGGCCTCACCAATATCGGCTTTGGCGACATGGACGCGTGGTCGCAAGGCATGATCGAGGGCATCGCCAACTATGCCGGCGATCCCGCCGTCGAGGCGCGCTGCCATGCCGCGACGTCGGGCATCGACGCTGCGATCGACGACATCCTGCCGGTGATCACGAAGAACCCGGACCAGAGCATCCTCGGCGTGCTCGTGGCCTCCGGCATGCCGATGGACAGCGTGCGGGCAAATGTCAAACTCGCGATCTCAGGCGGCCAGAATGAGCCGCGCAAGGCCATCGCCGGCACGGTCTGGGCGCTCCTGACCCATCCCGAGCAGCTCGATCTGGTGCGCAAGGGCGAGGTGACCTGGCTCGAGGCGTTCGAGGAATATGCCCGCTGGATCTCGCCGATCGGCATGTCGCCACGGCGTATCGCCAAGCCGTGGAGCATCCGCGACGTTTCGTTCGAGCTCGACGAGCGTGTGTTCCTGATGTTCGGCTCCGCCAATCGCGACGAGAGGCATTTTGAGCGCGCGGATCAGTTCGACGTGCGGCGTGATACGACCAAGAGCGTCGCGTTCGGCGCCGGCCCGCATTTTTGCGCCGGCGCATGGGCCTCTCGCGCCATGATCGCCGACGTCGCGCTGCCGACCGTGTTCGCACGCGCCAGGCTTCTCGAGATCGCCGATGACGAGCCGGTGCGGATCGGCGGCTGGGCGTTTCGCGGACTGCAGAATCTGCCGGTGACATGGCATTAGCCGGGACCAGATCCGTGCGGCTCTCACATTCGCGTGCAGAAAAAATCCCTCTGCATCATCGCGGCCGCTTGAAAGATTAATCATGCGCGCTGCCGCACGCGCAGTGCTCGCATCGCTATTTTTCCGCACGTCTCGACACCTCCGATAACCCGCACCATCATTCCTGAAACGTGAATGATGACGGCCGCACGCGGCCGGGAGTGTGGAATGCAGCGTCGTGACTTTCTCAAGCTCTCCATCGGAACCGCAGCCGCCGCTGCGCTCGCCTCGCCTGCGATCGCGCAAGGCGCGGTGAAGGAAATTCGTGTCGGCTACCAGAAGAACGGCGTGCTGGTCATCACGCGCCAGCAGGCCGCGCTGGAAAAACATTTCACGCCCCTGGGCATCGAGGTGAAGTGGGTCGAGTTCTCCTCGGGCCCGCCGATGATGGAGGCGATGAATGTCGGCAGCGTCGATTACGGCGCGGTCGGTGATTCCCCGCCGGTGTTCGCGCAGGCCGCGGGCGCCGCGATCGTCTATGCCGCGGGCCAGCCCATCACCAACGGCCAGGGCATTCTGGTGCCGAAAGATTCGCCGATCCGCGCGATCGGTGAGCTGAAAGGCAAGCGTGTCGGCTTCACCAAGGGCTCCAGCGCGCACAACATCGTGGTGCAGACGCTGGAGAAGGCGGGCCTCACCTATGCCGACATCACACCGGTCTATCTGACGCCGCCGGACGCCGGCCCCGCCTTTGCCAATGGCAGCATCGAGGCCTGGGCGATCTGGGATCCCTACTTCGCGATCGGTGAGACCAAACAGAGCGGCCGCATCCTGATCAACGCGCGCGAGGTCACCAAGACCAATTCCTTCTACATCGCCAACCGCGATTTCGCGAAGAACCACGGCGCGATCCTGCAGCAGATCGTTGACGTCACCACCGCGACCGCCAGATGGGCCGAGCAGCATCGCGACGAGGTCGCGAAGTCTCTCGCCGCGGTGACCGGCATTCCGCTGGAGATCCAGACCATCGCGGCGAACCGGTCGTCCTTCGTCGTCGGGCCCGTCACCGATGACATCGTCGCGACCCAGCAGGGCGTCGCCGATCGCTTCTACAAGCTCGGACTGATCCCGAAGCCGATCGCGATCCGCGACATCGTCTGGCGCAACCCGGCAGCCTGATCGTGCCGACCAGCCTTCCCACACACAGGGGTTTGAACATGAGGCGTATCATTCAGCGTCTGATCGCGGCCGTGGTGCTGTCGATCGGCATCGTCGCTGCCGCGGTCGGCACGTCCTACGGTCAGGACAAGGTGGTCCGCATCGGCTACCAGAAATACGGCAAGCTGGTGCTGCTCAAGAGCAAGGCCACGCTCGAGCCGAAGCTCGCCGCCGACGGCTACAAGGTGGTGTGGACCGAATTCCCCTCCGGCCCGCCGCTGCTCGAAGCCCTTAATGTCGGCGCGATCGATTTCGGAAACACCGGCGAAGCCCCGCCGATCTTCGCGCAGGCCGCCGGCGCGCCGATCCAGTACGTCGCCTATGAACCGCCGGCGCCGAAGGGCGAGGCGATCCTGGTGCCGAAGGACAGTCCGCTGAAGTCGGTCGCCGACCTCAAAGGCAAGAAGGTCGCGCTCAACAAGGGCTCTAACGTCCACTACCTCCTGGTCAAGGCGCTGGAGAAAGCCGGCGTGAAGTACTCGGAAGTTGAGCCGGTGTTCCTCGCACCCGCCGACGCGCGCGCCGCCTTCGAGCGCGGCGCGGTCGATGCCTGGGTGATCTGGGATCCGTTCCAGGCGGCGGCGGAGGCGGCCACCGGCGCGCGCACGCTCGCTGACGGCACCGGCATCGTCGCCAACTATCAGTTCTACTTTGCCTCGAAGAAATTCCTCCGTGCCAATCCTGAGATCGTCGACGTCGTGCTCGCCGAGCTCAGCACGGTCGACGATTGGGCCAAGGGCGATATCCATGCAGTAGCCGAGCAACTCGCGCCCGCGATCGGTCTGTCCGTTCCGGTCGTCGAGGTGGCGTTAAAGCGACAGTCCTACGGCATCAAGCCGATCACGGATGCCGTCATCGCCGACCAGCAGCAGGTAGCCGACGCGTTCTTCGCGCTGGGCCTGATCCCCAAATCCATCAAGATCTCCGATGTGGCTCGGAAGTCAGGATCGTGAGCAAGGTCATGAGCAAGCAACCCAACACCAACATTCTCTGGTTCCTGCCGACCCACGGCGACGGCCGCTATCTCGGCACCGGCGTCGGCGGCCGTGAGGTCAATTTCAACTATCTGCGCCAGATCGCGCAGGCCGCCGATCAGCTCGGCTATTTCGGCGTGCTGCTGCCGACCGGGCGGTCCTGCGAGGATTCCTGGATCGTCGCCTCCGCAGTCGCACCGTTCACCGAACGGCTGCGTTACCTCGTGGCTGTCAGGCCCGGCCTGCAATCGCCGAGCGTTGCGGCGCGCATGACCGCGACGCTCGATCGCGTCACGGGCGGCCGGCTGCTCGTCAACGTCGTCACCGGCGGCGATCCCGTCGAGAACAAGGGCGACGGCATCTTCCTCGGCCATGACGAGCGCTACGAGGTCACCCGCGAGTTCCTGGGCGTCTATAGCGACCTGCTCGCCGGCAAGACGGTCAATGTCGAGGGCAAGCACATCCATGTCGAGGGCGGCAAGCTGCTGTTTCCGCCGGTGCAGTCGCCGCGCCCGCCGCTCTATTTCGGCGGCTCCTCGGACGCCGGCATCGACGTCGCCGTCGATACCGTCGATAAATATCTCACCTGGGGCGAGCCGCCGGCCCTGGTGGCCGAGAAGATCGCCAAGGTGAGGGAGGTCGCAGCTGCGCGCGGCCGCAAGCTGTCCTTCGGCATCCGCCTTCATGTGATCGTTCGCGAAACCAACGAGGAGGCCTGGGGTGCCGCGAACGAGCTGATCAGGCATGTCAGCGACGACACCATCGCGCTGGCGCAGAAGAACTTTGCCCGCATGGACTCCGTCGGCCAGCAGCGCATGGCGCAGCTTCACGGCGGCAAGCGCGACAAGCTCGAGATCGCCCCGAACCTGTGGGCCGGCGTCGGCCTCGTGCGTGGCGGCGCCGGCACGGCGCTGGTGGGCGACGCCGAGACGGTGGCGGCCCGGATCAGGGAGTATCAGGAGATCGGCATCGATACCTTTATCATGTCGGGCTATCCGCATCTGGAGGAGGCCTATCGCTTCGCCGAGCTGGTGTTCCCGCTGCTCTCGCTGGAGCAGCCCTCCAACGTGACGAAGCTGCACTTCAACGGCGGTCCGTTCGGCGAGACGGTCGGCAGCGACTTCCGTCCGCAACATCGGGTGTCGCAGTCATGAGCGTGATCGACAGCGTTTCACTTCCGCGCAGCTTTCGTTTGCCGCGGATCGACGGCCTGATCCAGTGGATCGTGCCGCTCGCCATCATCGCGATCTGGCAGGTCGCCAGCGTGACCGGCTTCGTGCCGACGCGGGTGCTGCCGGCCCCGAGCGACGTCCTGCTCGCCGGCTGGAAGCTGCTGCTCTCCGGCGAGCTCGTCCGCAACATCTGGGTCTCGTTCTGGCGCGCCTCGATCGGTTTCCTGATCGGCGGCAGCATCGGCTTCGCGTTCGGTCTCGCCAACGGCCTGTCGCAGCTTTCGGCAAAACTCACCGACACCACGTTGCAGATGGTGCGCAACGTGCCGCATCTGGCTCTGATCCCGCTGGTCATCCTGTGGTTCGGCATCGACGAGAGCGCAAAACTGTTCCTGGTGGCGCTGGGCGTGTTCTTCCCGATCTACCTCAACACGCTGCACGGCATCCGCACCGTCGATCCGCAGCTGGTCGAGATGGGCCGCATCTACGGCATGACCGACGGCGAATTGTTCCGCCGCGTGATCTTCCCGGGCGCGCTGCCGTCGATCTTCGTCGGTATCCGCTTCGCGCTCGGCATCATGTGGCTGACCCTGATCGTCGCCGAGACCATCGCGGCGTCATCGGGCCTCGGCTACATGGCGATGCAGGCGCGCGAGTTCATGCTGATCGACGTCGTCGTGCTCTCGATCCTGATCTACGCCCTGCTCGGCAAGCTCGCCGACAGCGCCTCCCGCGTGCTGGAGCGTTTGACGCTCTCCTGGCACCCCGCCTTCCAGAAAAATTGAGCAGAGATACTGGGAATCACATGCAGACAGCCGTTCGTAGCTCCCTTCCGGAAACCGAGCTCGCCCGCCGCGCCAATTTTGCGCCTCACGCGCGCGTCGTGCGCGAGGCGCAAAGCACCGGCCTGCCGCTCAGCATCCGGGGCTTGCGCAAATCCTTCGGTAGCAACGAGGTGCTGCGCGGCATCGATTTGCACATTCCCGCCGGCCAGTTCGTTGCCATCGTGGGAAAAAGTGGTTGCGGCAAGAGCACTCTGCTGCGCCTCATCGCGGGCCTCGACAAGATCGACGCCGGCAGCATCAGCTTCGGCCAGGACATTCAGCCCGAGGACATCCGCGTCATGTTCCAGGAGCCGCGGCTGTTGCCCTGGGCCCGCGTGCTCGCCAATGTCGAGGTTGGCCTCGGCCGCGATCGTGCCTCCGCCGATGCGCATGCGCGCGCCGAGAAGGCCTTGAGCGAGGTCGGCCTTGCCGACAAGCGCGACCAGTGGCCGTCGGTGCTGTCGGGCGGCCAGAAGCAGCGCGTCGCGCTCGGCCGTGCGCTGGTTTCCCGTCCGCGCGTGCTGGCCTTCGACGAGCCGCTTGGTGCGCTGGATGCGCTGACCCGGATCTCGATGCAGCGCCTTTTGGAGCGTGTCTGGCGCGACCAGGGCTTTACTGCGATTTTGGTGACCCATGACGTCGCCGAGGCCGTGGCGCTGGCGGACCGGGTGCTGGTGATCGAAGAGGGCCGCATCGCCCATGATGTCGTGGTTCACGCAGGCCGGCCGCGCCAGCGCGGCTCGGCCGAGCTTGCGGGTCTGGAGGGCTCGATCCTGAGCCACCTGTTGTCGGCGGACGATCGTACCTAGATACAAGGGAACCCCGTCTCGGGGACCATGCCATGAATGTAGTGCCTCGCGATCTCATGACTGAAATCCCCGTCTCGTCCGCCGATTTCCGCGGCGCCATGCGCCATCTCACCGGCGGCGTCAGCGTCATCACGGCCGGGCGGGGCAAGGACATCACCGGCATGACGGTGACCTCGGTGACCTCGCTGTCGGTCGAGCCGCCGACGCTGCTGGTCAGCATCAATCGCGACGCCTCGTCCTTCCCCTTGATCCGGCGCCACGGCGCTTTCGGCGTGAACATCCTCAACGCCGACCAGCTCGACGTCGCCGAACGCTTTGCCGGCAAGGACGGGCTGAAGGGCGCTGACCGTTTCACGGGCGCCAAATGGGTGACGGCGGTCTCGGGCGTTCCGCTGCTCGTCGGCGCGCTGTCGGCCTTCGATTGCGAGGTCGAGGAGATCGTGGAGCGACATTCGCACGGCATCGTCATCGGCCGTGTCAGGAACGTCAGGAATTCCACCCGCAACGCGGCGCTGGCCTATTGGCATGGCCAGTACGTGGCGGTCGACCAGGACGAGGACGCCGCGAGGCTTGCGGACGTGAGCGTTCCCGCGCGCGGCCGGCGCGGCCTTTGATCGCGCGGGTGGCCGGCGCGGAAGGCTGGCCTTTTCCCCGTCATCGCTCTAGAAGCGCCTGAGCCTCCCGCCGGGACGGCAATGGAGCGGATCGATGAAGCGCGTCGCGACCTGGGCCTTCTATGCCATCGGCGCGCTGGCGATCGCCTATCTCGCGCTCTACGCCTACGCGATGTTCTCGGGCCAGCCCGTGATCATCCCCGGCGATCCCATCCACATCTTCCGCAAGCCGGACGCGCCGAGTTATTCGTAGACATTCGGGAGGTTTCGTAGGGTGGGCAAAGGCGCACTTGCGCCGTGCCCACCATCTCGTTCCAATTGCCGTCAAATCGTGGGCACGCTTCGCCTTGCCCACCCTACGGCACCTGCATTCATCCCCGCAAAATCGCCAGCGCCAGCGCTTGCGCGCGCGGCACGATGCTGTCGATATCGAGATACTCCTCCGGCGTGTGCGCGAGGCCGCCGACCGGCCCGAGGCCGCAGATGGTCGGCGTGCCCACGGCGGCGGTGAAGCCGGAATCGGCGCAGCCGCCGGAGAACTCGCCCTGGAGCGTGGTGAGGCCGGCCTCTCTTGCAGCCGCCTGGTAGTTCTCGAACAGCGTCTTCGAATCCGCGCTCTGCACCACGGGCACGAACTCGCCCTTGATGGTCAGCGTCGCACGCGTGCCCGGCACGAAAGATTTCGCGACGATGGTCTCGATCGCGTCCATCACCCGCGCACGATCCGCCGGATCGACATAGCGCAGGTCGATCTGGCCCTCGGCGTAAGGCGCCGTGGTGTTGACGGACTGTCCGCCCGAGACCAGGCCGACATTGAGCGTGATGCCCTTGTCGAGATCGGTCAGCGCGTGGATCTGCACGATCTTGTGCGCGAGCTCGCCGATCGCGCTGACACCCGCGGCGAAATTGGCGCCGGAATGCGCGGCTTTGCCGGTGATGCCGAGATGCATGAAGATGCCGCCCTTGCGGCCCGTCACGACGTTGCCGGTGGGGCGGCCCGGCTCGGAATTGAACACGGCGCGGGCGGAGCGGCCTTCACGCTCGATCACGGGCCGCGAGGAGGGCGAGCCGATCTCCTCGTCCGAGGTGATCAGCAGCTTGATCGGATGCGGGTTGCCGCCGAATTTGTGGAAGGCCGTCGCGACGAAGATGTTCATGACGACGCCGGACTTCATGTCGGCGACGCCAGGCCCATAGGCGCGGCCGTCCCTGATCGTGAACGGGCGCCGCTCCGCTTCACCCTTGCCGAACACGGTGTCGCGGTGTCCCATCAACAGCACCGGCTTCTCGTTGCTGCCGGGCTTGGCCACCTCGGCGTGGATCGCGTCGCCGAAGGCGTCGTGGCTCTCGCGCCGGAACGGAATGCCATGCTCGGCAAAATGCCGCTCGAACCGCGCACCGACCGCATCGACGCCTTCCTTGTCATAGGATCCGGAATCGATGTTCACGACATCGCGGAGCAGATCGATCATCGCCTGCCGCTGCGATGCCAGCCAGTCCGTGATTTGAGATTGAGACATGTTTACCCTCGTGGTTCTCACGCGGGGTTATAGGGCTTCGCATGCGTGCGACCTAGCCGGAGAACGCGGTGCGGCCATGTCCATCGCTGTCGTCCCCGCGAACGCGGGGACCCATACCGCGGAATCTATCGACTGAAGGCGATAGAGGTACCGAACGACGAATCTTCGCCAAACTCCCCCCTGGCGTAATGGGTCCTGGCTTTCGCCAGGACGACGGCGGAGGGTGGGGCGGCGGTGCGAGCCCCGCTCGCAAAGAAGAACGCCCGGGACCCGCCCCGGGCATTCTAACGCTTCGGTTCCGCCATTGCCTCCACACCGCGAAGCTGCGTCGCGACGACCAGCGCGCCGATCTTCCGACCCATGTCCTTGCCGACTTCGGTCGAGAACCGGTAGTGGAAGCCGGCCCAGATGCGCGCATTGGAGACTTCGTCGCTATAGTCCTGGAGCCGCGACCATTTGCGCGTGACCCCTGGCGCCGTCGGGCTGGTCAGTGAGAACTCGCCAAAATCTCCAACGACGGTCTGGAGCACGGTCGAAATTGCGGCCGAGATGATGCAGTGAGCGCAGGGATATTCAGGATGCATCGGCGTGTCCCCAAGCGGCAGCCAGGAGGGATCGCGAGGCGTTGCGGCATTCGAGGTCAGATCGGCATTGCGTATGGCCGTGATCGGGCGCCAGAAATTGTAATGGTACTTGGCGTCGAACACGGCAACGATGGCATCGTTCCCGGCAATCGACGTCAGGGCGAACAGGCGGGCGCAGTCGACGAGATCCACTCCCTTGGCCAAGGCGGCCTGCCTCACGATGGGATTGTAGGTGCGGGCGCCGACAGAGAACCAGAAGCGGCCGATCGTCGTCTGCTCGGGTGTCCGGGTCGGGCTGCCTCTGCCGCCGACCTCGCGGATTTCGTTGACGTCCCTGGTCCAAACCTCTGAATCGAGTGCCGGCGGTGGTCCGGGGCGAAACTGCGATCCGGACGCCATGACCCACGGCGTTGTCGCACCGGTGGTCGAGAAGAGCGGGACGACGGTTGGAATATAGGCGCCCGGTGTGGTCGGGGGCCGGTACGTTTCCACGGCGGCGCTGCCATCGTTCGCGCGAAGCTGGATGATCTGTGCCGCAGCTTCTTTCCCGAGCGCGATGCCGGCGCTCTTGGACTCGCCCTCGGCAATCGGCGTCAGCGCGTTCGTCAGTGTCGCATCCAGGTCCGGCTTGAGGTCCGGATAGATCGACAGCAGCACGTCGTGAGCCGCAACTGCCCCCGCGGCTTCCCGCGAGGTCGAACGCTCCGCGGACAGCGTGACCTTGTAAGGCGCGTAGCGGCGGTCGATCGCATTGACGGCCTCGAACATTGCAACGTGCATCATGGACAAGGCGCGGCTGTGCGGCGCCGGAAGAATCTGTTTCTCGGCGGCGATCGCATCGGCTTTGGCGTTCCAGTCCATGATCACGTCCGCGCGCGCAAGCGGCGCGGTGGCCGAGATCAGCGCTGCAATCAGCGAAAAGCGGGAGATCGTCCACGAAGCGTATTTCATGGCGTGCCCTTTCGGTTGAGGAGGTTCGCGAAACGCGGATGCGGCACCTCGCCGGCATCCTGCCAAGCGGCACCGGGACTCTAACGATGTTGCGGCGTGTCCTTTGTGAACTGCTTCACGCACCGTTCCTCCCGGCGCTGTCCCGGCCCCACGCGCAATTGCGCAGCAGGCGGGGACGACACCAGCATAGCACTACCCCGCAAAGAAAAATGCCCGGGACTGGCCCGGGGCATTCGCATCTCAATTTTGTCAGAAGCCCTTACGCTCCCATCATCGGCATGCGCGGATACTCGCCCGGCGTTCCCGCGGGGGTGATCGGGATGCCGCCGTCGGAATATTCGTTGAGCTTGTTGCGCAGCGTGCGGATCGAGATGCCCAGGATGTTGGCGGCATGGGTCCGGTTGCCGAGGCAGTGCTTCAGTGTCTCCAGGATCAGGTCGCGCTCGACATCGGCGACGGTGCGCCCCACCAGCGCGCGCGTCACCTGCTCGGCGGCCATCGTGGCATGCGCCACGGCCGGCACGGTTTTCGCGAGGTCGAGGCGGTCGCCGTCCGGGGTGAGGATCGCGTCGGCTCCGATCTCGTCGCCCTGCGCCATCAGCACGGAGCGGTGCATGGTGTTTTCGAGCTCGCGGACGTTGCCCTGCCAGCGGTTGGCCGAGAGCACGCGGCGCGCTTCCGCCGAGATCGGGCGCACCGGCACTCCGTTGGCTTCGGCGTACTTCTTCACGAAGTGCTGAGCGAGCTCGAGGATGTCGAGGGGACGCTCACGCAGCGGCGGGATCTTCAGGTTGACGACGTTGAGGCGGAACAGCAGGTCCTCGCGGAACGTGCCTTCGCGCACGGCCTCGGCCAGATTGCGGTTCGAGGTCGCGATGATGCGGATGTCGACCGGCACCGGCTTGGTGCCGCCGACGCGGTCGATCACGCGCTCCTGGATGGCGCGCAGCAGTTTCGATTGCAGGCGGACGTCCATCTCGGAGATTTCGTCCAGCAGCAGCGTGCCGCCGGTCGCCTCCTCGAACTTGCCGATGCGGCGCGCGATCGCGCCGGTGAAGGCGCCCTTCTCGTGGCCGAACAGCTCGGATTCCAGGAGATGCTCGGGAATAGCGGCGCAGTTGATGGAGATGAAGGGGCGCTTGGCGCGCGCCGAGCGGGTGTGGACGTAGCGGGCCAGCACTTCCTTACCCGTTCCGGACTCACCGGTGACCATTACCGAGGCGTCGGATCCTGCGATCTGCTGCGCCAGCTTGATCACCTTCGCCATCGCCTCGTCGCGATAGACCAGCTCGCGGGAATCGTTGGCGACCGCGGCCAGCACCGCGGCGATCAGCTCCGGGTCCGGCGGCAGCGGGATGTATTCCTTGGCGCCGGCGTGGATCGCGGCGACCGCGGCGCGGGCGTCGTTGGTGATGCCGCAGGCGACGATCGGGGCATGAATGTGCTCGGCCTCGAGCCGCATCACGAGGTCCCGGATGTCGAGGGCGACGTCGACCAGCAGGAGGTCGGCGCCCTTGCCGCCGCGCAGCACGCGCATGGCCTGGTCGTGATCCTCGGCATGGGTCACGGTGGCGCCGTTGTCCATCGCGATCTTGGTGGCGGTGGTGAGCTGGCCCTTCAATGTGCCAACGATGAGAAGCCGCATGTCAGTCTCCTGTCCGTCTGGTCGCGCGCGCTATCAGCTGCGTTCGGTCTTGATGATTTCGGTCATGGTCACGCCGAGCTTGTCCTCGACCAGGACGACTTCTCCGCGGGCGACCAGCTTGTTGTTGACGTAGATGTCGATGGCCTCGCCGACGCGCCGGTCGAGCTCGAGCACGGTGCCGGGTCCGAGCTTCAGGAGCTCGCTGACGTCCATCTTCGAGCGGCCGAGCACGGCCGAGACCTGCACGGGAACGTCGAACACCGCCTCGAGATCGGCGGCGGCACGCGCCGCATATTCGTCCTCGTTGTAGCCGACATCCGTGCCGGTGGGCGGCATCGGGCCGTTGAGATCGGGCAGCGGGACCTGTCCGTCGGTATCGCTCATGGCTTAGCTCCCCCTGCGGGACGCGACATAGCGTCCAACCATTTCGTCGATCTTGGCCGCGATGGCGCCGCGCTCCAGCACGACGCCGCCATCGGCCCATTCGATCCGGCAGTCGCCGGTCGCAATCTCCGGCTCGGCCAGGATCACCAGCCGTCCTTCGAAGCCGCTCTGCTTGGCGAGCCGCTCGATCTTCTCGCGGGCGCTGTCGTAGAGCGCGTCGTTGATGCGGACTACCAGATGCGGTGTCGCGACCAGATGCGAGAAGCAGTCCTTGACCAGTGCGACGATCTCGCCGAGCGGCTCGGCGGCGACCAGGTCTGCGCACAGCTTGCGCGCAACCGCCACCGCGACGTCGACCGCCTCGGTTTCCATCTTGGATTCGATGTTGCCGATGCCGGATGCGATGCCGCGGATGCCGATATTGATCTCTTCCATGGCAAGCGCGACGCGGCGGTCGCTCTCGGCCTTGGCCTCCTGCTGGCCGGCGGCAAAGCCGTCCTGATAGGCGCGCGCCTCGGCTTCCGCGACCTTCTGGGCGATCTCCGCAGCGGTCGCGGCCTTCTCGCGTGTCGTCCGCTCGGGCGCCGCGAAGTCGGTATCGAACAGGAATTTTGCCGGAGCGGCCATCAATACACCAGTTCGTCGTCGGCGCGGTTCTTGGTCAGCATGATCTCGCCCTTGGCGGCGAGATCCTTGGCGAGGTTGACCAGCAGCGCCTGGGCCTCGTCGACGTCGCGCAGCCGCACCGGGCCCATCGCCGCCATGTCGTCCTGGAGCATCTTGGCAGCGCGCGAGGACATGTTGCCGAAGAAGAAGTTGCGGACGTCCTCGTTGGCGCTCTTGAGCGCGACGCCGAGCTTGTCCTTGTCGACGTTGCGCATCAACGTCTGGGCCGAGCCGGAATCCAGCTTCACGAGGTCGTCGAAGGTGAACATCAGCGCCTTGATGCGCTCGGCCGATTCGCGGTTGTCCTCTTCCAGCGAGGTGATGAAGCGGGTTTCGGTCTGGCGGTCGAAATTGTTGAAGATCTCCGCCATCACCTCGTGGGCGTCGCGGCGGCGGGTCTGCGACAGGTTGGACATGAATTCGGTGCGCAGGGTCTTCTCCACGCTCTCGATCACCTCCTTCTGCACCGCCTCCATCTTCAGCATGCGATTGACGACGTCGAGCGCAAGCTCCTCGGGGAAGATGCCGAGAACGCGCGCGGCGTGTTCCGGTTTCAGCTTCGAGAGCACCACCGCGATGGTCTGCGGATATTCGTTCTTGAGATAGTTGGCGAGCACCTCTTCCTGCACGTTGGAGAGCTTCTCCCACATGTTGCGTCCCGCGGGGCCGCGGATCTCGTCCATGATGCCGTTGACGCGCTCGGGCGCCAGATATTGCTGCAGCAGCCGCTCGGTGGCGTCGAAATTGCCCATCAGCGCGCCCGATGCCGACATGCGCGAGACGAATTCGAGCAGCATGTCCTCGACGGTGTCGACCTCGACGGTGCCGAGCGTCGACATCTCCAGCGAGAGCTGGCGCACCTCGTCGTCGTCGAGCAGTCCCCAGATCTTGCCGCCATATTGCTCGCCGAGCGCCAGCATCAGGATCGCCGCGCGCTTCGGCCCAGACACCGCTTCGACCGCGTTGCCCGCGCGGCTGCCGGCACGCTGGCCGAGCGTGGAAATGACGCTGGTGATGTCGTTCGAGTTGGCGTTTTGCAGACTGGCGGCCATGTCAGATCACTTCTTGATTCACTTGGCGAGGGATCACTTGGTGCGGATTACTTGGCAGGTTCGGTCAGCCACTGGCGGATGATGGCGACGGTTTCGTTGGGGTTACGCTCGGCGAGCTCGCCGACGCGATGAACGGACTGGGCGTGGACCTGGCCCTGGATGGTGGCAACGTCGATCGCGCTGGCGGCGCCGCTCGGCAGCAGCGCCTGGCCGGCCGGCGCGGTCTCTTCCGAGGCCGCCGGGCCGGCGAGAACGCCGGAGATGGCGGCGGCGACTTCGTCGGAGGCCAGGATGCGCTTGACCAGCGGGCGGATCACCAGGAACAGCACGATCAGGCCGAGCAGCATCATCACGCCGAGCTCGACGAAGTACATGACGTCGTCCTTGGTGAACTGGAGCATGCCGAGGAAGCCGCCGGGCTCGCCGATCGGGGCAGTGGAGGGCGCATCCGCAAAGCGCAGATTGACGACCTCCACCTGGTCGCCGCGCTTCTGGTCGAAGCCGATCGCCGAGCGCACCAGCGTGGCGATGCGGTCGAGCTGCTCCTTGGTGCGGTCCTGATAGGCCAGCTCGCCCTTGTCGTTCTTGGAGTAGATGCCGTCCACCAGCACCGCGACCGAGATGCGGTTGACCCGGCCGGCTTCGGTCACTTCGGTCTTGGTGGTGCGGGAGATCTCGTAATTGTTGGTCTCTTCGGACTTCTTGCTCTGGTCCTTGGCCGCGACGCCGTTGTTCTGCTGGTTGCCGGGCAGCTCGTTGTTGACGGTGACCTGGCCGTTGTTGTCGGCGGTCATGCTCTGCTCTTCGCGGGTCTGGCTCGAGCGCAGCACGCGGCCCTCGGGGTCGAACTTGTCCGAGGTCTGGGTGATCTTGTTGAAGTCGAAATCGGCGGAGAGCTGGACGCGGGCGCGGCCCGAGCCGACCACGGAGGAGACGATGTCCTCGACCTGCTTGCGCATCCGCTTCTCGAAGGAGATGCGGCGCTCGTCGCCGACCGCCTGCTCCGGATCGGTGGCGGCGCCGTCGGCGAGCAGCTGGCCGGCCTCGTCGACGATCGAGACCCGCTGCGGCTTCAATCCGTTGACGGCGGAGGCGACGAGGTGGCGGATGGCGCGGATCTGCTGGGCTTCCAGCGAGCCGCGGACGCGGACCACGATCGAGGCCGACGGCTCCGGCGCCTCGCGCGCAAACAGCGGGCGCTCGGGCAGCACCAGATGGACGCGGGCGGCCTGGATGCGGTCGATGGCGCGGATGGTGCGGGCGAGCTCGCCTTCCAGCGCGCGGAGGTGATTGATGTTCTGGACGAAGGAGGTGGTGCCGAGCGCGTCCGACTTGTCGAACACCTCGTAGCCGACGCCGCCGCCCTTGGGCAGGCCGCCCTCGGCGAGCTTCATCCGCAGGCGCGTGACCTTGTCCTTGGGCACCATGATGATGCTGCCCTCGTTGCGGATCTCGAACTGGATGCCCTGGCGTTCCAGGTCCTTGATAATGCCGGAGGAATCCTCGACGCTGAGGTCGGTGAACAGCGTCGTCATCTGCGGCGTGGTGACGCGCATGATGACGAACGCGAAAAAGCCGATGAGCGCGGCGGTGACCGCGATCATCGCCCCGAACCGGGCGGCGCCGATACTCTTCAAAAAGTCCGCAAGACCTTGCAAGCAACCGCCCCAACAGATTCGGCCGCTTTCACAGGAAAGGCCGACTGGGCAATTATTGCCTAGGTGATGGTTTCGATATGGTTAACGAAGGTTAAGAGGTCGGACAAAAGTCGCGCAAAGGGCGGATATGAAAAAAATCGGCCTCGCAGGGCGAGGCCGATTTTCGTCAAAAGCCGCAGATTTCCGGATCGCCTACTGGCGATATTGCTGGATGCGGGTGGTGCGAAGACCCGCCAGACCATGCTGGTCGATGGAAAACTGCCAGGAGAGGAATTCGTCGACCGTCAGGGTATAACGGCTACAGGCCTCCTCCAGCGAGAGAAGTCCACCACGGACGGCGGCGACGACTTCGGCCTTGCGGCGGATGACCCAGCGTTTGGTGCCGGGTGCAGGCAGATCCGCGATCGTCAACGGACTGCCGTCCGGCCCGATGACGTATTTTACCCTCGGGCGATGGGGTTCTGTCATGGCGTACTCACAAACTCTCAACCACTGAACTCACGCCCGTAACCCTACGCCCGGCGGCTTAAAAATCCGCTAAGCCTAAGGCTTCAATACAATTCTCGTTGAAAATGGCTGGAACGGCGCCGTGTCGGCCGGCGAAACGGTGGAATCCGGGCCGGTCGAGGGGGACTTCGTAAATACTTTACTAACGAATGGAGCCGGAGCGCGGTGTCGCGGAGGCCCTCAATGTCGTCCCTGCGAAAGCAGGGACCCATACCGCGTGATCTATCGATGAGACGCGGGCAGCAGTACCAAGAATGACGTCCTAACCCTGGTCTTCGCCAAACTTCTCCCTGGGGCTATGGATCCCCGCCTTCGCGGGGATGACAGCGAGTATATAGCAGCGGCGCGCACCTTTAATTGCTGCTGGTGGCGATGATGCTCTTCACCTGGCTCAGTGTGTAGCTTGCGCCGTCGATGGTGAGCAGGGGCGGCGATTGGGTCAGGTCGACCGACGACACGACGCCCTGCACCTGGGCGGCGATGCCGACATTGTTGTTCGCCACGTCCTTGCCCGTCGCCGTGATCGTATACTTGCCGTCGGGCCATTGCGTGCCGTCATTGCCCATGCCGTTCCAGGTGAAGGGAATGTCGGTGCCGGCGGCGGCGGTGTATTTGCCGGTGAACACGGTCTGGCCGCTGGCATTGGCGACGGTGATGTCGACGGTGGAGTCGGTCGGCACGTTGAGATGCCAGGTGGCTGATGACTTGGTCATGGTCGCGGTCGAGCCGTCGACCAGGGCGGTCTTGCCGACGAAGCCCAGCGCCTGGGTCGCCTGCGTGGTCTGCTGCAGGGTGACGAGCTGCGACAGCGCATCGTTGGTCTTGAGCTGCTGCTCGACGCCGGCGAACTGCACCAGCTGCTGCGTAAACTGGTTGGTGTCGAGCGGATCGAGCGGGTTCTGATTCTGCAGCTGCGTGGTCAGCAGCGTCAGGAAGGTCTGGAAGTTGCCGGCGAGCGTCGATCCCGTGGTCGAGCTCAGCGAGTTCGACGAGGAGGATTTCGGGAGGTCGGTCGTGCCGGAGACGACAGCAGGAGCGGTAGCGCCAGTCGTGGTGGTCATGTCTGATACTCCTTACACTCTGATGTCGACGCCGCTGCTCGGCCCGTACATGCGGCCATAGCCGCGCCCGACGGGTGCGGCAGCAGCGGTGTCGTCCTCGCTGATGATCAGCCGGCGGGCATTGCCGCCATTGTCGTTGTTCTGGCCGGAGTTCTGGCCCGACGAATTCTGGTCGCGCAGGCTGAAGGACAGCCCGTTGCTGCCGGACTTGAGGCCGGCATCGTCGAGCGCGCGCTGCAATTGCGGCGCGTCCTGGCGCAGCATCTGCAGCGTCTCCGGCTTCTCCACCGTGAGATGCGAGGTGACGTTGCCGTTGCGGTCGACATTGATGCGGACGTCGATGCGGCCGAGCTCGGCCGGGTCGAGGCTGATGTCGAAGCGGGACTTGCCGGAGCGGATGGCGGCCGCGATCTCCACCGGCACGCCGTTGATCGGCACCGCCGTCGCACTGGCCGCGGTCGCGGTCAGCGTCGCGGTCGAAGCGGACGCGGTCGAGGTCGTGTTGGTCAGCGGCGCCTGCATCGCGGAGGCGGCCTGCGCGCTGGTGTCGGCGGTGTTGAAAGCGGCCTGCGCATTGGCATGGGCGTGGGCGGCCGGTGCGGCCGGGATCGCGTCGGGCGTACGGTCCGCTGCGCCGGGCTTCGCCTCGGTCGCTGCGCCATCTGCCTGCGGCTTGGCGCTTTGCGGATGCGCTGCGGCGTCGGCGGTCGCGGCGCCCGGCGCTTGTGTCGGGGCGGCGTTCGCCTTGCCGGCGTCCTGGCCGATATTGGAGACGTCCGACTGTCCTTGTGCGGTGGCGACGGCGGCCTGGAACGAGGTCTTCGGCGTGCCCTGGTTGACGGGGATCAACCCGCCGCTCGCCTTGGCGTCGGTCGCGGCCGCGTCGGTTGCCCCGGTCGCGGCATCGGCCAGCGTCGCGGTGGTGTCGGCGTCGACCTTGGCGCCGGCGGTCTTGGCGCTCTTGTCGGCGGGCGTGGCGGTGTCGGTCTTGGTGCCCGCGATCCGCGCCGCGGTCGAAGCGCTGGCGGCGATGCCGGCGGCGGCGATCGTCAGCGGCGAGGCGGTGGCGGCCTGGTTTGCAGCCGCGTTGGGATCGGCCGGGACGACCGGCGCGACCACGATCGCGTTCGGATCGGGCACGGCCTGCGCCGCGTCGGCCGGCGCGGTTGCTGCGGCATCGACCGCGGCGGTGAGCGTGTCGGTGCCCTCGGTCTGGTCGTCCTTGGTTTTCTCGGATGTGTCCGCCGATTTGGCGTCCGACGCCTCGGACTTGTCCTTGACCTTGTCCTTGGCCGTGCCGGCGTCCTTCGCCGCATCCGTGGTCGTGTCGTTCGACTTGTCGTTCGTCTTGTCGTTCCTGGCGGGCGCGGAGGTGTCGGTGTCGTCGCGCGCCCTGCTCTGCGAGGATTCATCCGTGGACGAGGTGTCGCGCGGCCCCTTGTCCGCGGAGGACGAATCGCTCCGCCGCGGCGCGCTATCCTGGGCCTGCGAGGCCGCATTGGTGTTGATCGCCTGGGTGTTGCTGTCGACCAGCGACCCGAAGGAGTCGTTCGCGGATGGCTCCCTGGCGCTCTGCGACCGCGCAGGCTTTTGCTGCGCGCTCGAAACTTGCACGCTGGCCACGACATCTGACGTACGACTGACCACAGGCGACCCCTTGGAAACATCTTTGGCATCAGGGGAGCAAGGAGCGGGCCAGTGCCCTTTCAGGTATATTTATGTAGCAAAATCAATCGTTTATGGATTTTATCCCGTCGCCGCAGGGCCCGCTGCGACCCCGCCATTTCTGCCTCCCCGGCAAGAATTGCCCTAAGCTGGCCGCCCCCGTGATTGCTTCACCGGAATGCCGCCTATATTAAAGAGGTTACTCTCAGCCGCTTTCGACCGGGCAGTCGTGCCTTGCGGGAACTAAAGTTCCCGGGGTTCGACGACGTCCCGCGAGAAGCATGAAATCGCGGATCGCCGCACGCCGTCACAACCCTTAAGGCCCATGCTCAACAGTCTGGATCTCGAAGGCCGTCCTGAGGACACCAGGGTCGTTGTCGCCATGTCGGGCGGCGTCGATTCCTCGACGACGGCTGCGCTTCTGAAGGCGGAAGGCTACGACGTCGTCGGCATCACGCTGCAGCTTTACGACCATGGCGCGGCGACCCATCGCAAGGGTGCCTGCTGCGCCGGCCAGGATATCCACGACGCCCGCGACGTCGCGGCAAAACTCGGCATTCCCCATTACGTGCTCGACTACGAGGATCGCTTCCGCGAATCCGTCATCGACAATTTCGCCGACAGCTACGCGCTCGGCGAGACGCCGGTGCCGTGCATCGAGTGCAACCGCAGCGTCAAATTCCGCGACCTCCTGAAGACCGCGCGCGAGCTCGGCGCACAGGCGCTCGCCACCGGCCATTACGTCGCCTCGCGCCGCCGCGAAGACGGCTCGCGCGCGCTGGTCTGCGCGGCCGACGCCGACCGCGACCAGAGCTATTTCCTGTTTGCGACGACGCAAGAACAGCTCGACTTCCTGCGCTTCCCGCTCGGCGACATGACCAAGCCCGAGACGCGCGAGCTCGCGCGCCGCTTTGGCCTGTCCGTCGCCGACAAGCACGACAGCCAGGACATCTGCTTCGTGCCGACGGGCCGCTATACCGACATCATCACGCGCCTGCGTCCGAATGCGATGGACCCCGGCGACATCGTGGATCTCGACGGACGCGTGCTCGGCCGGCACAACGGCATCGCCAATTTCACCGTCGGTCAGCGCCGCGGCCTCGGCATCGCCGCCCACGCGCCGCTGTTCGTGGTGCGGCTTGAGGCTGCCACCCGCCGCGTCGTCGTCGGCCCGCGCGATGCGCTGAAGATGCACCGCATCGCCTTGCGCGACGTCAACTGGATCGGCGGCGGCGACATCGACCGCGCCATCGGCGCCGGCCTCGAATTGTTCGTGCGCGTGCGCTCGACCCGCGCGCCGCAGCCGGCATGGCTGCGCGGCGCGAACGGCCATTATGAGGTCGAGCTCGTCGGCGGCGAGGAGGGCGTCTCGCCCGGCCAGGCCTGCGTGTTCTACGACGCGCCCAGTGGGCAGGCCCGCGTGCTTGGCGGCGGCTTCATTCAAAGCGCCGCCGCGAAAGTCGCGACAGGCACGGCGAGGCCGCTTGTCGAAGCGGTGCGCGGTTAAGAGAATTCAGGGCAGGGGGCATGGCAGCAGACATCTCGCGGGCCGGGGTCGAGAAGGCCTATGGCCGCTGGGCGCCGGTCTATGATCTCGTGTTCGGCAAGGTGTTCGACGCCGGACGGCAGTCGACCATCGCGGAGGCCGACCGCATCGGCGGCCGCATCCTCGACGTCGGCGTCGGTACCGGCCTGTCGCTGTCGGACTATTCGCGCACCACGAAAATCTGCGGCGTCGACATCTCCGAGCCGATGCTGCGCAAGGCGCAGGCGCGGGTGCGTGCGCTTCGCCTCTCCAATGTCGAAGTGCTCTCGGTGATGGATGCGAAAAACCTCGCCTTCCCCGAAAACTTCTTCGACGCGGTGGTGGCGCAATATGTCATCACCGCCGTGCCCGATCCCGAAGGCACGCTCGATGAGTTCGTGCGCGTGCTCAAGCCCGGCGGCGAGCTGATCCTCGTCAACCACATCGGCGCCGAGACCGGCCCGCGCAAACTGTTCGAGCTCGCCTTCGCGCCCGTCGCCCGCCGCCTCGGCTGGCGCCCGGAATTCCCGTGGGCCCGCCTCGAGGGCTGGGCCGCGAGGCACGGCGGCATCACCTTGGCCGAACGGAGGCCGATGCCGCCGATGGGGCACTTTTCGCTGATCCGCTACCACAAATCGTGATCGTGCCGAGGGAACACGCGCCGTGATCGGCGCGTTTTGCTCCCATGCGCACGACATCAAACATCATCCTGGCCAGCCTCCTGATCGTCGCCTCCGGCAGCGCGATCGCGCAGGCTCCGCCCGCCCCGGCGACGCCGCCGCAAGCGACCGCGCCGCCATCCCCGCAACATGCGGCCAATTGCACCCCGCAGGACCGCCCGAACCGCCAGGCCGATGGCACCACCACCGGCCAGTCCCGGGAACCGCTCGGCGACAAGCTGGCAAAGTCCGACGGCGTGCTCTGCCCGCCCGCGGGCGTCGACCCCGAGATGCACGCCCCGGCCCCCGACACCGGCGGCAACACCCCGGTGATCCCGCCCCCCGGCAGCCCCGGCGGCGACCCGAACGTGCGGCCGAAATAGGCCCGATTCTTCCTTCGCCTCTCCCGCTTGCGGGAGAGGCCGGAATCCGCAAAAGCGCGGCTTCCGGGTGAGGGGGAGTCTCCGCAAATCTGATATCCAAAAACAGGCGATCCGCCGCCAAAACCGGTCCCTTTTCCACCCCCAAACGCCCTGTCGCGCCGAAGCTTTTAGCGAAGGCGGATTGACTTCCCGCCGCCCCCTTCTTTATATGCCGCGCGTTCGCGAGATCGGCCGTAGCCGCCGTTCGCGGGCCCTGTGGCGGGGTAGCTCAGCTGGTTAGAGCACGGGAATCATAATCCTGGGGTCGGGGGTTCGAGTCCCTCTCCCGCTACCAATATCCCCGAGCTTCGCATGTCCATCCTCCAAGAGGCGTTGCACGACCTGCTGCGTGTCCTGGCCTTTGCGACCTGGGGATGTGCGGTCGTAATCTTGGCGATGGCGATACGCCTGGCCTTCTTGAGAGCCGGAGCGTCGCCCGAGTGGCGCGGCCTGCTGACGCTCAGGCGTCCGTTGGCGAGCGAGCTCTCGCGGGAATTCCACGCGGCCAATGGTCAGCTCATGCGTCTCATGCTTGCATTCGCCGCGATGCTAGGCATCGGCGCCCTGCTGTTCTGGCTGGATACCCTGCTTCTTCCTGTCTCAAGTAATTTGATGAGCGTGCTATCGCCCGGCGCGCGCGATTAGGAACTCCCGCGCACGATGGAAGCTTGAATCCGCGGGTCAGCCTCGCCGCCGATCGCTGGCCTGCACGGCCCGCCTCCAAGCCCCCATACCCCCCAGGGTGGGCCGTGCTTCACCAGAGGAGACGAGAATTGTCCGACCCGACCGAGCAAGAGATCAGAGAACGCGCGCACCGCCTGTGGGAGCAGGCCGGCAAGCCCGAAGGCCGCGAAGAAGAATTTTGGAACGCGGCCGAGCAGGAGCTGCGCAACGAGGAAAAGTCGAACACGCTGCGGACGCCGGATACGCTGTGACCGACAAGACCTGCCCATTCTGCCAGGGTCTGGGATGGGTCTGCGAAAACCATCCGCTCCGGGCGTGGAGCGAGAAACTCGGCGGCTGCCGCTGCGGTGAGGGCATGCCCTGCACCTGCAACACGACTGAGGATCCGGAAATCAGAGTGGTGATCGTCGAAGCCGACACGACGTGGCACTAAAGCATGACCCGGAAAAGTGCGCAGCGGTTTTCCGAAAAGATCATGCTTAAACAACAACCTGAAGCGCGATGGCGATTCATCCTAATCGCATCGCGCTTTAGCGGCGTCGACTCGATGTGATGGTGCGTAGGATGGGTGAGCCCTTGCGAATCCCGTCATGCGTCGACGTCGTCCAGACCCCGATGGGTTTCGCTTCGCTCACCCCATCCTACGCTCTTCCATCCCGCGCGCTTTTGCCGAGGGAACAGACCATCCCCGAAAGGAATTCAATCTCCGAACAGCACGGGCTCTGGCAACATTTCCCACGGCAGTGTCGGCGGTGGACGAGCAGAAAAAGATAGAGCACCAGATCGAACTCGCCACGCGAGCGGCCGCGCTCGTCAAGGACGAAACCACCGGCCAGCGTTTCCGAAGTTTTGCCGAAGAGCTGAAGCGAAAGCTCCGCCGCATGATGCGGCGCGGCCAGGTGCGCGCACGCGCCTACGAGCTCTGGGAGCAGGCGGGACGGCCGAGCGATCGCGAGCTGGAGTTCTGGCTCGAAGCGGAGCGGCAGGTGGAGGAAGAGCGCGAGGAGCGGAAGGGGGCGGGTGGTTCGTAGGCGGAAGCTCCACTTCGATTGAGGGAGATCACGTTCGGACATCGTCATGCCCGGGCTTGTCCCGGGCATCAACGTTCTTGTGCTGCGGAGCAACAAAGAAAAGCCGCCGGGCTCTTCACCCAGACGGCCTCAAAAGTCCCTAGCTGTCGATCGCCTCCGCAGCCTCACGCGTACCGCCGTTACCTTGTTTGCGGCCATGCTGGGTCATTGTAGGGGAGGGCCGCTGATTCTGCTGTGATCTGAAGCACACAGTGGAAAAGAGGATGGGGAGGGGAAGGTCCCGTGCCGCATGAGAGCTCGGTAGTAGGATGGGTTGAGCTCTTGCGAAACCCATCATGCCTCGGCGTTGGGAACATCTTGATGGGTTTTGGTCTCGGGGCCGCGGGAGCTAGACTTGTGTTCCATGGAGACTGAGGGCTTGTTTAGCAATCGCGACGATTGACTTGTCTGCCCATAACCCACCCTGTGTCGCCCTCCGTCAACCCCTCCCCACAAAAATATTCCACTTTACCGAAATTCGGTTTCGGCGTATGTGTCGCCCATCCCGGCTCACCCAAGAGGGGCGACTATGTGTCGTCACTGTCGCGAGCCGGGTCTGCGGTGGACGCGGCAGCGTCGGCACGAGAGGTGCGGGCAGGGCGGGTAGTCCCTGTGAGTCCGTAACCGCGTGCGACGAGCGGCGCTGTCAGGTTCGTCTCGTCTGCAGGTCGACGGCAACGTGCACAACGTCGTCGAACCCCCCCCCCCCCCCCCCCCCCCCCCCCCCCCCCCCCCCCCCCCCCCCCCCCCCCCCCCCCCCCCCCCCCCCCCCCCCCCCCCCCCCCCCCCCCCCCCCCCCCCCCCCCCCCCCCCCCCCCCCCCCCCCCCCCCCCCCCCCCCCCCCCCCCCCCCCCCCCCCCCCCCCCCCCCCCCCCCCCCCCCCCCCCCCCCCCCCCCCCCCCCCCCCCCCCCCCCCCCCCCCCCCCCCCCCCCCCCCCCCCCCCCCCCCCCCCCCCCCCCCCCCCCCCCCCCCCCCCCCCCCCCCCCCCCCCCCCCCCCCCCCCCCCCCCAATGGCGGGCCGTGCGTACGGCAAAACCGTGTGGTCCTGGCCGTCGTTGCTACGGTCAAGCATCTGCGGAGATGCGCGCGAGCCCAACCGGGCGGACGGCATCGTCAATTCGCGGGGCGAGGGAGGCCAGAAGGAAAGGTCGGCTCCCGGGAGATCACGGCATAAGCCGTCCGACCATCGCGCAGGGAAGGCCGAGTGATCGGCGACACCTGTATGCTGCTGTGCGGTCTCCTTTGCGCATTATTCGCGCAGCAGACCGCGGGTGCACGCTGGCACCCGGCCTTCCCTGCGCCCTCTTGGCTTTATGAGGGTGGAGCGACGAAGCAAAGCTCGGGCGGATTGAGCCGCGAGATCGGGAAGGCGTGTCTGTGTTTCGAGCTGCGTGCCACACACTCGATCTCGTAGGGTGGGCAAAGCGGAAGCGTGCCCACGCCTTGTTGCTTATGGAGAGAG
>NZ_LBJV01000039.1:0-46831 GCF_028128855.1 Bradyrhizobium sp. CCBAU 11430 | reverse complement strand
CGGCGGCGTGGTCGGAACGCAGGCGGCGCGCATGGCCGCGGGCCTCGGTGCCGAAGTCACCGTGATCGACCGCTCGATCCCGCGCTTGCGCCAATTGGACGATCTTTTTGCCGGACGCGTGCGTACCCGCTTCTCGACCATCGAATCGGTCGAGGACGAGGTGTTCGCCGCCGACGTGGTGATCGGCGCGGTGCTGGTGCCGGGCGCCAGCGCCCCCAAGCTGGTCACGCGCGCGATGCTGAAATCGATGCGGCCGGGCGCCGTGCTGGTCGACGTCGCGATCGACCAGGGCGGCTGCTTCGAGACTTCGCACGCAACCACGCACAGCGACCCGACCTACGAGGTCGACGGCGTCGTGCACTATTGCGTCGCCAATATGCCGGGCGCGGTACCGGTGACGTCGAGCCAGGCGCTGAACAATGCGACGCTGCCGTTCGGCCTGATGCTCGCGAACAAGGGCTTTGCCGCGGTGCTGGAAAACCCGCATTTGCGCAACGGGCTGAACGTCCATCGCGGCCGCATCACCAACAAGGCGGTGGCGGAGAGCCTCGGGCTGGAGTTTGCGCCGGTGGAGACTGGGCTCGCGGCCTGAATAGGCCGTCATTGCGAGCGCAAGCGAAGCAATCCAGAATCCCTCCGCGGAAAGGGTCTGGATTGCTTCGCTGCGCTGGCAATGACGATGTGGGACAAGCTTCAGCCTGAGTTCGTCCCGACGAATGACCTCAAGCTTTCGTCAGCCTGTACTGCCCCAGATCCGGATCATGCGTCATGCGCCAATAGTCGACGAACCGCCACGGCATCGCGGAAAACACGCGGCCACTCGAATTGCGGTAGTAGGTGCTCATGCCCGGATGGGTCCAGATCATTGTCTCGTGCTCGGTGTCGACCTTTCGGACGTAGTCGTCGAGCACATCAGGGCGGACGTCGATGGCAGCGACGTCGTGCTCGATCATTTCGGCTAGGCAGGCGGCGATGTAGCGGCTCTGGCATTCCGACTGGAAGATCACGCTGCCGCCATGCGCAGGGCCGGAGTTGGGGCCGAGCATGCAGAAGAAGTTGGGGAAATCGGGCACGGTGAGGCCGAGGAACGCCGTCGGATTGTCGTTGGCCCAGGCCTGGCGCAAATTCTTGCCGTCGCGGCCGCTGATGTTGAGGCGGGCCGCCATCTCCGTCACCTTGAACCCGGTCGCGACCACGATGACATCGGCCGGGCGGTGCCTGCCGTCGGCGGTGACGATGCCGCCCCGATCGAAATGGTCGATCGCGTCGGTGACGAGTTCCACGTTCGGCCGCGTCAACGTCTTGAACCAGTTGTTGTCGAGCAGGATGCGCTTGCCGTAGGGCGGATAGGTCGGCACGCATTTTTCGATCAGGTCCGGCCGCCCCTGCAATTCCGACAGGATGAAGTCGGTCAACTCCTGGCGGTGCCGGTCGTTGCCCTTGTTGACGGCGCGCTCCGGATGCGGCCAGGCCGGGTCCTTGCGCAGGAACGGCAAGAGGCCGTCGCCATAGCGCCAGAACATGTTGAAGCGGTACCACTGCACATAGAACGGCAGATGCGCGAGCAGCCAGCGCGCGCCCTCGCTGATCGGATCGGCATAACCCTTCACCGGCCGCGCCCATTGCGCGCTGCGCTGATAGACGGCGACCGAGGCGACGCGGCCGGCGATCGACGGCACCAGCTGCATCGAGGTTGCGCCGGTGCCGATCACGGCGACATGCTTGCCGTCGAGTTTGATATCGCTCGACCACAGCGCCGAATGCAGGATCGTTCCCTTGAAGTCCTCCTCGCCTTTGAAGCGGGCGCGGGAGGGATCGTTGAGCTGGCCGATGGCGGAGACCAGCGCGGTGGATTCGAAGGTCTCCTCGCCGGTCTCGGTCTTGAGCGTCGAGATCCAGCGCAGCTTGCCTTCGTCCCAGCGCGACGAGGTCAGCTCGGTGTTGACGCGCAGATGCTTGCGGATGCCGTATTCGTCGGCGACTTTCTGGAGATATCCGAGCAGCTCCTCGCGCTGGCAAAAATAGCGCGTCCATGCATTCCCCGAGCCGAAGGAATAAGAATAGGAGTGGTTCGGCGTGTCGACGCCGCAGCCGGGATAGCGGTTGATCCACCAGGTGCCGCCGAGCTCGGCGTTCTTCTCGACGATGGTGTAGGGAATGCCGAGATGGCCGAGCGCCACGCCGAGCGCAATAGCGCAGACGCCAGCGCCGACGATCAGCACGTGCTGGTCGGCAAGCTTGTCGTCGGCAGGACGCTTGGTCCAACGTGCCTCGCGCGATACGAAGCCCATTTCCTCGCGCATCAGAGGGGCATATTCCGGCGCGACATTCTCGCCGAGACAGGCGCGCATCATCTTCAGCAGTAGCTCGTCGCCAGGGTCGGCGATGACAGGCTTCGGCGTACCATCGGCGAAGAGCTTCACCACGGCGGCGCGGATTTCGTCCTGGATCTCCTTGGGCACGCCGGCCTCGGGATCGGGGATGAGGCGGATGTCGCGCTTGGGCAAGTACGGCGCCGCGAGCCATTTCTCGTCGCCGGTCATATGCACCAGCACCATCAGGAGGCAGCGGATGTCGCCTTCCGCGATGGTCGAGGCGAGGTCGAGCGGCCTGTGCGGAGATTCGATGTTCATAGCGTGTCCTGGTCTCCGGAGGCGGTGAAGAGGCCGCGCGTCATCAGCTTGCGATAGGCGGAGATGACGTGCTCGGGCACGGCGGTGACGCCGCCGGCCGAGTAGGAGTAGCGGCGGCTGAGATAGCCGCGCGCGCCCATCAGCATGTGGACGATCGCCTCGAACTCGTCGTCGCTGAAATCCTCGATGCCGCCGGCAAGGCGCGCACGGCGGAGGATGCGGACATAGGCGACCGAGATGTTGTCGAGATGTTTCTGGTATCCGATGGGTGCGAAGAATTCGGCCTCGTTGAGGATGCGCAAAAATTCCGGCACCTCGCGGATGAAGTCGAAGAAGGCGGCGAAGCGCTCGATCTCCTGCCGCGCCGCATCCGCCGTGCCGGTGCGAGCGCGGATGAACTCGACCATGTCGAGGCCGATCTTCGGCAGCAGCTGGTCGAGCAGCTCCTGGCGGTTCTCGAAATGATTGTAGAAGGTGCCCTGCGCGACGCCGGCCTGTTCGGTGATGCGGGCGACGGAGGCCTCGGCATAGCCATGCTTGCCGACGACCTTGGTGGCGGCCTCGAAGATCTTCTGCTTGGTCCAGGCGTTGCGCTCGACGCGGTTGAGCTTTGTGATCTTCGCGGTGGCGGGGCCTTGCGTCATGCCACGGTCTCCAGTTCGGCGCGCAGCACGCGCTTGAGAATCTTTCCAGAGGGGTTGCGCGGGAGGCTGTCGCGAATGATCAGCTCTTTCGGCACCTTGAAGCTCGCGAGCCGCGCGCGACAATGCTCGGTGAGGGCAGGGAGCTCGAGCCTGGCGCCCTCGGTCAGCACGACGATCGCGACCGGCCGTTCGCCCCAGCGCCCATCGCGCAGGCCGATCACCGCGACTTCGCGCACCTCGGGCAATTCATAGATGACGCGCTCGACCTCGGAAGAGGCGATGTTCTCGCCGCCGGAGATGATCATGTCCTTCTTGCGGTCGGTCAGAAACAGGAAGCCATCCTCATCGAGATAGCCGACGTCGCCGCTGCGGAACCAGTCGCCGAAGAAGGCGGACGCCGTCTTCTCAGGATCCTTCCAGTAGCCGCGCGTGATCTTCGGTCCGCGCAAGCAGATCTCGCCGTTGACGTTCGCCGGCACGACCTTGCCGTCCTCGTCGCGGATCTCGATTTCGACGTGGGCAATCGCACGCCCCGTCGAGCCGATCTTCTCGATCTCGCGGCCGGCCTCCATGAAGGTGTCGCCGCCGACGGTCTCGGTGAGGCCATAGGCATCGATGTAGCGCGCATTGCGGAAGAGTTGCGAGAAGGCGCGGATGCGCAGCTCCGGCGTCTTCTCGCCGCCGCCGATGGCCCATCGCAGGCTGGAGACGTCGTAGCGCTCACGCGTCGGGCAGGTGAGCATCGCGCTGGTCATGACGGGTGCGAACCATGCCGCGTTGAGCTTGTCCTCGGCGATCGCCGCGAGCGTTGTCTCCGGCTCGAAATTGCGTTCGATGCGGATGAAGCCGCCATGCCAGAGCACGGCGAGGCCGGGCAGGTCGAGCGCGCCGACGTGATAGAGCGGGCCGACGACGAGCAGTCGCGTCTCGGCGCTGAGCCCCAGCGCGATCGTCTGGTCCGCCGACTTCCAGTAGAAATTATCGTAAGAGAGCATCACGCCCTTGGGACGATCGGTCGTGCCCGAGGTATACATCAGCCGCATCAGGTCGGATGGCGCGCGACCATGGATCGGCGCGGGCGGCACATCGCCTGCGAGATGCGTCATGCTCTGCTGCGCGGCGTCGTCGAGCACGACAATCCCGGTGCCCGCGGCATTCGCAGCCAATTCCTCGTCGACGATCAGAAGCCGTGCGCCGGCATTGCCGGCGATGTAGCCGACCTCCTCGCGGGAGAGGCGGAAGTTGATCGGCAAGAACACCGCGCCGAGATGGCTGGTGGCGAAGACCAGCTCCAGGAACGCCGCGCTGTTCTTCATCAGCACCGCCACGATGTCGCCGGCGCTGATGCCCTGCGCGGCGAGCCAGCCTGCCACCGTTCGGACACGCGCATCGAGAGCCGCGTAGGAGATCTCCTCGCCGCGATATTTCAGCGCGGGCCGGTCCGGCGTGCGCCGGGCATGAAAGGCGATGAAGCTCGAAAGATTGATCATTTTGCGGATCTTGGGCCGGTCACCGGCCTCGCTTCCTCCCTCGATGAATTCTGACTCGTAATTCATCTTCGGCTTGACGTCACCCCCCACCCTCTGAAATCCTTGGGAGTACGGAGACGAGACGATCTCCGACAGGGATCAGGACACGCCGACCCGACAGAGGGAGGGAAAAATGACGAGGACCCGCACGCCGGGCATCAGCCGCCGTTCAACGCTGGCGCTGATGGGCGCCGGTGCGACGAGTGTTGCCGCGCCTTGGGTGGCGCGTGCGCAAGCCAAGACCATCAAGATCGGCATGCCGACGATCCTGTCGGGCCGCGTGGCGCAGCTCGGCACGTCCTCGCGCAATGCGGTGATGCTCGAGGTCGAGAAGGTCAACGCCGCCGGCGGCTTGGCCGGCCGGCAGATCGAAATGGTGATCCGCGATTCCAAGGGCCAGCCGCAGGAAGCCGCCCGCGTCGCGCGCGAGCTCGTCAACACCGACGGCTGCGAATTGCTGCTCGACGGCGAGGCGTCCTCCGGATCGTTCGCGGTGCATGAGGTCGCGCGCGATCTCGGCGTGCTCTGCGTCCATACCTGCTCGGAAGCCTCTTCGCTGACCGCTGATCCGAAGCAGCACATCCCGAACGCGTTCCGCTGCGTGCGCCAGGGCATCCACGATTCCATCGTCGGCGGCAGCTACGCCGCCGCGATCGCCAAGGCCAAGGGCCTGAAGAAATGGGCGACCTGTTCGCCCGACTATGCCTATGGCCGCGACACCACCGGCGAGTTCACGCTGTACCTGAAACGTTTCGCGCCTGATGTGGAGATCATCAGCGAGTCCTGGCCAAAGCTGTTCCAGCCCGACTACACCGAGGTGGTGACGAAGATCCTCCAAGCCAAGCCGCAGGCGCTTTATTCCTGCCTCTGGGGCGGCGATCTCACCTCCTACATCGACCAGGCCAACATCTACGCAATGTTCAGCCAGATGGAGGTGTTCGCGGTCAACATGGCCGACTACACCGCGCTCACCGTCGTGAAGAACCTGCCCAAGGGCATCCACTCCGGCAACCGCTACATCAAGACCTTTCCGACCACGCCGGAGAACGCGGCCTGGGGCGATGCCTACAAGGCGAAGTATAACGAGTATCCGACCAACTGGTCGTGGCAGAACGCGACCGCCGTGATGTTCCTGGCCGAGGCCGCCAAGAAGGCGAACTCCGCCGACGGCAAGAAGATCGCGGAGGCATTGAAGGGCCTCACCATCAAGTGCCCGTTCGGTGCCGACGGCACCGTGACGATGCGCGGCGACGACCACACGCTGGTCGGCTACGCCATCGGCTGGGGCACCACGATCCCGCAGGAGCCGTATGTGCCGGAGGTCAAGGCCGGCGACTGGAAGACGATCTTCGAGTTGGAGGCCGAGTGGAAGAAAAGCAAGGGTTACACCTGATCTGATGTGCGGCGGAGACGGGCGACCGTCTTCGCCGTTTTCGTTTGATTTTCGCGCCGTGTCAGGCGCGCCGCAATGAAAGTGCTCCCGTGGATCTCGACGCGCTTGCCGGCTGCCTCTCCAGCTCCGCCTGCCTGGTGACGCAGACCACCAGCGGCCTCATCATCGGCATGCTGCTGTTCCTGGTTGCGGTCGGGCTGACGCTGATTTTCGGCGTGCTCAAGGTGGTCAATTTCAGCCACGGCGCCTTCTACATGTTCGGCGCCTATTTCGCGATGACCGCCTATCAGCTCACCGGGAGCTTCGCGCTCGCGATGCTGGCGGGCGCAGCCGGCACCGCCATTCTCGGATTGATCTTCGAGCGCGTCTTCATGAGCCGCGTCTATGGCGCGGACGTCTTGATGCAGCTCCTCGTCTGCTACGCCTTCGTGCTGATCTTCGACGATGTCGTGCGCCTGATCTGGGGGCCGGAATTCAAGTCGATGGGCATGCCGTCCGCGTTCCAGGTGATGCCGCTGTTCATCGCCGGCGGCGTGGTGCCGCCTTATTATCTGCTGCTGATCGGCGTTGCGCTCGTTGCGGCTGGCGTGCTCGGCATCGGGTTGTCGCGCAGCCGCATCGGCAAGGTGATCCGCGCCGCCGCGCAAAATCCCGGCATGGTGTCCGCGCTCGGCATCAACACGGGCCTGATCTATGGCGGCGTGTTCGCGCTCGGCGGCATGCTGGCGGGCCTCGCGGGTGCGCTCGCCGCGCCGGTGCGCTCGCTCACGCCCGGGATGGGATTCTCGGTGCTGATCGAATCCTTCATCGTCACCGTGATCGGCGGCATGGGCTCGATCCTGGGCGCCCTGATCGGCGCGTTGCTGCTCGGCCTGATCCGCTCGTTCGGCTCGCTCGGCTTTCCGCTGTTCACGGAAGGCCTGATGTATCTGTTCATGGTGATCGTGCTGGTCTCGAAACCCACCGGCCTGTTCGGCAAGGAGGCGGCATGACCGAGCTGGAGGCCGGACACGCGCAAGGGCTGGCACCCGTGCGCGGTGGCTCGGTGCTGCAACGCTATCGCGACGTCCTGATCGCGCTGATCGCTTTTGCCGTGCTGGCGAGCCTGCCGCTGTTGACGGGCAGCAAGGCGCTGCTCGATTTCGTCATCCGCTGCTCCGCCTACGGACTGTTCGCGACCTCGCTCAACCTCCTGGTCGGCTACACCGGCCTGACCTCGTTCGGCCATGGCATGTTCTTCGGCCTTGGCGCCTACAGCTTCGGCCTGATCATGCAGAAGCTCGGCGTGCCCATTCCGGTCGCCTTCGTTGCGACGCTGGCGATCACGGCGCTCATCGCGGCCGTGATCGGCGCGATCTGCGTGCGGCTGAAGGAGATCTATTTCGCCTTCGTCACGCTCGCCTTCCAGATGCTGATCCACTCGACCATCCTGTCCTGGGCTTCGTTCACCGGCGGTGACCAGGGCCTGCGCGGCGGCATTCCGCGACCCGTCTTTCTCGGCATCGATCTTTCCAACCACGTCCATCTCTACATCGCGAGCTGCGCGCTGTTGATCCTCGGCCTGCTCGCGATGCGCCAGATCGCGCAATCGCCGTTCGGCTACACGTTGCGGATGATCCGCGACAATGCCGCGCGCGCGAGCTTTCTCGGTATCGACGTCTGGCGCGCCAAGCTGACCGTGTTCGTGCTGGCGGCGCTGTTCGCGGCGATGGGCGGCATGGTGATGGCGCTGTTCGTCTCCGGCGCCTATCCGGAATTCGCCTATTGGACCATCTCGGGCGAGGGCATCTTCATCAACATGCTTGGCGGTGTATCGACCTTTCTGGGACCGATGGTCGGCACCGTGTTGCTCTTGCTGCTCAACGACACCGTGACGCGGTTCACCGAGTACCATGGCATCGTGCTCGGGGTAGTCATCCTGTTCTTCGCGCTGGGCCTGCGCAAGGGCCTGCTGGATTTCGTCGCCGAGTGGTTTTCGCAGCGGCGTGACGCAGGCGAGGGCCGCTAGC
Source organism: Bradyrhizobium sp. CCBAU 11430 (assembly GCF_028128855.1). Taxonomy (NCBI): domain Bacteria; kingdom Pseudomonadati; phylum Pseudomonadota; class Alphaproteobacteria; order Hyphomicrobiales; family Nitrobacteraceae; genus Bradyrhizobium; species Bradyrhizobium sp. CCBAU 11430. The sequence goes on along the minus strand of NZ_LBJV01000039.1, from coordinate 38,623 downwards.
GATGCTGGAGATCCGCAACCTCGCAAAATCCTTCGGCGGCGTGAAGGCAACCAACGACGTCTCGCTCGACTTCCCCGACGGTTCGCTCACCGCGGTGATCGGTCCGAACGGCGCCGGCAAGAGCACCTTCTTCAACCTGATCACCGGCGCGTTGAAGCCTGACACCGGCGAGGTGCTACTCGACGGCGTCGATCTCGCCGGCCGCTCGCCGCCGGAGATCGTTCGTCACGGCATCGGTCGCGCCTTCCAGGTGGCGAGCATCTTTAAATCGCTGACGGTGCAGGAGACCATGCTGGCTGCCGTCAGCGCCGACCAGCGTTCGTCCGCGGTGCTGCACAAGCGCTTTCCGTTGGCGGAGACGCGCGACCGCGCCGAACACGTGATGGAGCTGCTGGGCCTTGCCGGCAAGCGCCATCGCACGGCCGCGACGCTGTCACATGGCGATCAAAAGCTGCTCGACATTGCGCTGGCGCTGGTGCTCGAACCGAAGGTGCTGCTGCTGGACGAGCCCACCGCCGGCATGGGCCCCGAGGAGCGCTGGCGCATGATCGACAAGGTGCGCGAGCTCTGGGAGACGCAAAAAATCACGGTCGTCTTCATCGAGCACGACATGGACATCGTCTTCAAGATTGCGCCAAAAATCGTCGTGCTCTGCTACGGCCGCATCCTCGCCACCGGCACGCCCGAGGAGATCCGCAACGACAGCGCCGTGATCGAAGCCTATCTCGGCACCGAACATGCAGGAGCGGCCGGATGAGTTCCGTCGTCATCGAGGTCGCCGATCTCGACGTCTATTATGGCACCAGCCAGATCCTGTTCGGTGTCGGCCTCTCGGTGCGGCAAGGCGAGACCATGGCACTCCTGGGCCGCAACGGGGCGGGCAAATCGACGACCATGAAGGCGATCATGGGGCTGGCGCCGCCGCGACGGGGCAAAGTGAGCCTGCGCGGTGCTCTGATCTCGGGCCGGAAGCCGCATCATATTGCGCGCGCCGGTCTTGGCTTCGTGCCGGAGGACCGCCAGATCTTTCCGGAGCATACGGTCGAGGACAATCTCGTCATCGGGAAGAAGAGGGGGCCGGAGGGCCAGGACGAATGGCCGATCAAGCGCATCTATGAGGTCTTCCCGCTGCTGGAACCGCTGCGCCATCGCATTGCCGGGCGTCTCTCAGGCGGCGAGCAGCAGATGCTGGCGATCGCGCGCACGCTGATGGGCAATCCGGCGCTGTTGCTGCTGGACGAGCCGAGCGAGGGGCTCGCGCCGATCATCGTGCAGCGGATCGGCGAGCTGTTGCGGCAGCTTCGAAGCATCGGATCGACCGTGCTGATCGCCGAGCAGAACATGCATTTCTGCCTGGGGCTCGCAAGCCACGCCACGATCATCGACAAGGGCCAGATCGTCTACGCCGCAGGAATTGACGAGTTGAAAGCCAATGAGGCGATCCGCCGGCGTTATCTGGCCCTCTGAGCCGGGCGGGCGGTGTCCGAATAGGCCCGAAGAAGAAAGCGGTTGTCCGAGGTCATTCCGGCGGAAGGAGTTTCCCCGCGGGGGACCAAAAAAGCCAATCGCTTCCATTGCTGTTTGGGGTCGAAAAGACGACATTTCAGCCACGAATTGATGGATTGGCCTGCTATGGAACGCACTGGATTTGAGCCCTTTGGCGAGCAGTTGGTATCCGCGACGGATGCCCAGCCGAAGTCGCGCGCGTCAAAGCTCCTGTTGCGGGTCGGCACCGGGCTGTTCTGGTCGCTCGTGGCCGGAATCGTGCTCGCGCGTGCAGCGTTCTTCGAACCCGGCGTTTACGACGGGTTCAGCCGTGTGGCCTCGCTCGCCAAGAGCCTGATCTTCTGAGGCCGTTTATTCCGGGTTGAGGACAGAACTTCCCTCGGCCCTGATATGTCGAAAACTTATTCCCCATTGATCTGGCGCTGCGTATAAATCTTTCTCCTCTGGGAGAGATTTGTGTCGCAGAATCAAGCATCCAGCCCGGCCGATGCCAAGCCGGCCACCGCCGCGAGCCGTATTTTCGCGCTGATTCCAGGCATCCTCCTCTGTGTCGCCGTCGCCGGTGTCTCGGCCCTGCTCGAAAGGGCGGAGCTCGGCGTCTTCGAACATCCCTATGTCGAGGCGCTGGTGATGGCGATCCTCCTCGGGATGGCCCTGCGCAGCTTCTGGAAACCCGCGCCGCGCTGGCAGGCCGGCATCGCCTTCAGCGCCAAGCAGCTCCTCGAAGTCGCGGTCATGCTGCTGGGAGCCTCGATCAGCTTCGCCGCCATCGCGGCCTCCGGCGTCGCGCTGCTGGCGTCGATCGCTGCCGTCGTTGTGATTGCGCTCTGCGTCTCCTTTGGTCTCAGCCGGATGCTGGGCCTGTCGACGCGGCTGTCGATTCTGATCGCCTGCGGCAACTCGATCTGCGGCAATTCGGCCATTGCTGCCGTGGCGCCGATCATCGGTGCCAGCAATGACGAGATCGCGTCCTCGATCTCCTTCACCGCGATCCTTGGCGTGATGATGGTGCTCGGCCTGCCGCTGCTGATTCCGCTGTTGCAATTGTCTGCCACGCAATACGGCATCCTCGCGGGCCTCACGGTCTATGCGGTGCCGCAGGTGCTGGCCGCGACGGTCCCGGCCGGGCTCGTCTCGACACAGATCGGCACGCTCGTGAAGCTGATGCGTGTGCTGATGCTCGGGCCGGTCGTGGTCGGCCTGTCGCTCGCCGCCTCGCGCTGGCAGAGCGATGCCAAGAAGACCCATGTTGGCTTCTTCCGCCTGGTGCCCTGGTTCATCCTCGGCTTTCTGGCGCTGGCGACCTTGCGTTCCCTCGAAATCGTGCCGGGGACGGTGGTTGGTCCGGTGACCAAGATCACGAGCTTTCTCACCGTGGTGTCGATGGCGGCTCTCGGTCTCGGCGTCGACGTACGCGTGCTCGCCAATGTCGGCGGGCGGGTGACGGCCGCGGTAACGCTGTCGCTGATGCTGCTGCTCGGCATCAGCATCGCACTGGTGCATTGGTTCAAGTGAGCGGCGCGCTCTCTGGACTTCCCCCGCCAGACGTTTATTGGTTTTCGCCAATGTGATCGGCTGCGGCTGATCCGATAAACAACGAGGGCGCGGCCATGACGACATTGACGGTGAAAGACCTTCTCCCTGAGGACGGAACACGCGGCACACTCGCCGGCCGCGTCTGGCTGCCGCAGGCGAACGGTCCGGCCGTGGTCGCCGTCCGTGGCGACGGCGTGTTCGACGTCACCGCAAGATTTCCGACCATCAGCGCGCTCTGCGAAGAGGACAACCCGGCCAAGGCGCTGAGCTTGACCAAGGGCGAGCGCATCGGCGATCTCGACGCCATCGTGGCCAACACGGCGCCGGACCAGCGCGATCGCCAAAAACCTTGGCTGCTTGCGCCCGTGGACCTGCAGACGCTGAAGGCTGCCGGCGTCACTTTTGCCATCTCGATGCTGGAGCGCGTGATTGAGGAGCGCGCAAAGGGCAATCCGGCCTCGGCCGAAGCGATCCGCAAGGAAGTGACGCGGCTGATCGGCGATGATTTGTCGAAGCTCAAACCGGGCTCCGACCAGGCGATGCATCTGAAGCAGGTGCTGATCGACCAGAACGCCTGGAGCCAATATCTCGAGGTTGGCATCGGTCCCGATGCCGAAGTGTTCACCAAGGCGCCGACCATGTCCTCGGTCGGCACCGGCATGGATGCCGGCCTGCATCCGAAATCGACCTGGAACAACCCGGAGCCGGAGCTCGTGCTGTTCGTGTCGAGCCGCGGCAAGATCGTCGGCGGCGCGCTCGGTAACGACGTCAATCTGCGCGACTTCGAAGGACGCTCGGCGCTGCTGCTGTCGAAGGCCAAGGACAACAACGCCTCCTGCGCGATCGGACCGCTGCTGCGCCTGTTCGACGACAGTTTTACGCTCGACGATGCGCGCAAGCTCGACATCAGCCTGAACGTGAAGGGGGCGGACGGCTTCGTTCTCGACGGCCATTCCTCGATCAGCAAGATCAGCCGTGATCCGACCGATCTGGTCGAGCAGACCATCGGCAAGGTGCATCAATATCCTGATGGCTTCGTGCTGTTCCTCGGCACGATGTTCGCGCCGGTCAAGGATCGCGATGCGCCGGGGCAGGGGTTCACCCACAAGCGCGACGACATCGTCACGATCGCAGCGCCCCAGCTCGGCAAGCTCGTCAACCGCATGCGCACCAGCGACGAGTGCGAGCCCTGGACCTTCGGCATCGGTGCGTTGATGAAGAACCTGGCGCAGCGGAAGCTGATTTAGCGCTTCACGTCTCGCAGCTGACCTCCCACGCGAACGTCTATGAGGCCGTCATGCCCGGGCTTGTCCCGGGCATCCACGTTCTTTGTCAGGCGAGGTAAGGCGTGGATGGCCGGGACAGGCCCGGCCATGACGGTTGTCCGTGGCTGGACTCACCTACAAACCTCCTTCATCTTCCCGTTGCATCGGGGGAACAAAATCGCGCTTGGCGTGTCTTAGAACCGCCTGCCGCCGCTCGGCGCGATTTCCTCTAAATAGTAAAATAATATGACTAGTCGGAACTCTTCTTCCGTGAAATAGTCCCTCCCGCCGCCTCGAAGGCCGGCCTGCGGGTGCCATGTTACCAATAGGCGCCCCGGATAACATCTTGGGAGACTCGCCTGATGATCCTCAAAGCCCTCTTTGCGGCCAGCGCCATGGCCGCCTTGCTGCTCGCGCTGCCCGCGAATGCCGCCGAGCTCACCATCGGCTTCTCGCAGATCGGATCGGAATCCGGCTGGCGCGCGGCCGAGACGTCGGTCTCCAAGCAGGAGGCCGCCAAGCGCAAGGTCAATCTCAAGATCGCCGACGCGCAGCAGAAGCAGGAGAACCAGATCAAGGCGATCCGCTCCTTCATCGCGCAGAACGTCGATGCGATCTTCCTCGCGCCCGTGGTCTCGACCGGCTGGGACTCGGTGCTGAAGGAGGCCAAGGAAGCCAAGATCCCGGTCGTGCTGCTCGATCGCGACATCGATCCGTCCGGCAAGGAGCTCTATCTCACCGCGGTCACCTCGGACAGCGTGCATGAGGGCGAGGTCGCCGGCGACTGGCTGGCCAAGACAGTCGGCGCCAAGGCCTGCAACATCGTCGAGCTGCAGGGCACCGTCGGCGCCAGCGTCGCCACCAACCGCAAGAAAGGCTTCGACACCGCCATCGCCAAGCACGCGAACCTGAAGGTGGTGCGCAGCCAGACCGGCGACTTCACCCGCGCCAAGGGCAAGGAGGTGATGGAAAGCTTCATCAAGGCCGAAGGCGGCGGCAAGAACATCTGCGCGGTCTACGCCCACAACGACGACATGATGGTGGGCGCGATTCAGGCGATGAAGGAAGCCGGCCTCAAGCCCGGCAAGGATATCCTCACCGTTTCGATCGACGCGGTCCCCGATATCTTCAAGGCGATGGTTGCCGGCGAAGCGAACGCCACGGTGGAGCTGACGCCGAACATGGCCGGCCCAGCACTGGATGCCGTCGCAGCCTTCAAGGGCAAGGGCACGGTACCGCCGAAGTGGATTCAGACCGAGTCCAAGCTCTATACTGCCGCCGATGATCCGCAGAAGATCTACGACAGCAAGAAGGGCCTCGGTTACTGAGGCGGGCGCCGCGCCGGACCGCTTCCGGTGGTCCGTCGCCCCCCTTCGAAACCGCTGCACGAACGACTAGGCTGGGTGTCCGCTTCAATGGCGGGCACCCGTGGGAGCGAATTTGCCATGCAGAACAGCCCCGATCCTGCTCTGCCCCTTCTTGAGGTGCGCGGGATCAGCAAGAGCTTCGGCGCTGTGCGCGCGCTGCAGGAGGTCGACTTCACGCTGCGCGCCGGCGAGATCCATGCGTTGCTCGGCGAGAACGGCGCCGGCAAGTCCACGCTGATCAAGGTCGTCACCGGCGTATTCCCACGCGACGCCGGCATCGTCAGGATCGGCGGTGAAGAGGTCGCGCCGCGCTCGGCCAAGGCAGCGCTGGCCGCGGGCATTGCCACCGTCTACCAGGAGGTCAATCTGCTGCCGAACCTGTCGGTGGCGCAGAATCTGTTCCTCGATCGCCAGCCAATGCGCTTCGGCATCGTGCGTGAGGGCGAGATGCGCCGCCGCGCCAAGGCGCTGCTTGCGGAGTTTGGCCTCGACATCGACGTCGCCGCGCCGCTCGGCAACTATTCGGTCGCCGTGCAGCACGTCACCGCGATCGCGCGCGCCGTCGATCTCTCCGCGCGGGTGTTGATCCTGGACGAGCCCACCGCGAGTCTCGACCGTCACGAGGTCGAGATCCTGTTCGGCATCATGCGCCAGCTCGCGAAACGCGGCATCGGCATCGTCTTCGTCAGTCACTTCCTCGACCAGGTCTACGAGATCTCCGATCGCATCACCGTGCTGCGCAACGGTCGCCTCGTCGGCGAGCGCGAGACCGCCTCGCTGCCGCGCCTCGAGCTGATCCGGCTGATGCTCGGCCGCGAGTTGGCCGAGACCACCAGCGCACGCGCATCAGTGGGCGAGCACAAGGTGCGCGAAATCTGCGCGAGTTTCGAGAATTACGGCAAGGCCGGCTATGTCGCGCCGTTCAATCTCGAGCTGCGTCATGGCGAGGTCGTCGGTCTCGCCGGCCTGCTCGGCTCGGGCCGGACCGAGACGGCGCGGCTGGTGTTCGGCGCCGAGCGCGCCGATGGCGGGAAGGCGAGGGTGGAAGGTGTGCCGGTGCGGCTGCAGTCGCCTCGCGACGGCGTACGCCACGGCTTTGGCTATTGTCCGGAGGAGCGCAAGACCGACGGCATCGTTGCCGAGCTCACGGTGCGCGAGAACATCGTGCTCGCGCTCCAGGCCAAACGCGGCCTGCATCGGCCGCTGTCGCGCCGCGAGCAGGACGAGATCGCGCGCCGCTACGTCAAGATGCTCGACATCCGTCCGCCCGATGCTGAGCGCCCCGTCGGCCTGTTGTCCGGCGGCAATCAGCAGAAGGTTCTGCTGGCGCGCTGGCTCGCGACCTCGCCGCGGCTTCTGGTGCTGGACGAGCCGACCCGCGGCATCGACGTCGGCGCGCATGCCGAGATCATCCGCCTGATCCGCGAGCTCTGCGACGACGGCTTGTCGCTGCTCGTGATCTCCTCCGAGCTCGATGAGATCGTAACCTATTCCGACCGCGTCGTGGTGCTGCGCGACCGCGCCCATGTCGAGGAGCTCGCGGGCGACGCGGTCGACGTCGGCAACATTCTCGCGGCCATTGCCGCCGATAGCGCCGCTGTTGCGCTTGAGGCCCACACATGACAGCGCTGTTGCCGCGCCGCGGCCTTGCCCAGATCCTCGCATTGATCGTCATCCTCGCGGTCGACCGTGTTGTGTCGCCGCAATTCTTCGACCTGCGCCTCCAGGACGGCCGTCTGTTCGGCAGCCTGATCGACGTGCTCAACCGCGGCACGCCGGTGGCGCTGCTGTCACTCGGCATGGTTCTGGTGATCGCGACGCGCGGCATCGATCTGTCGGTTGGCGCCGTCATGGCGATCGCGGGCGCGATCGCGGCGAGCCTCGCCGACACTCACAGTCTGGCCGTCGTGCTGGCGGCAGCGCTCGGCGCGGGCCTGATTTGCGGGCTGTGGAATGGCTTCCTTGTCGCGGTACTCGGCATGCAGCCGATCGTGGCGACGTTGATCCTGATGGTGGCGGGACGCGGCATCGCCCAGCTCATCACCGAGGGACGCATCGTGACGTTCTCCTCGCCGGATCTGGTCTGGCTCGGCAATGGCTCGGTGCTCGGCCTGCCGGTACCGGTCGTGATTGCGCTCGGCATGCTGATCCTCACCGGCGCGGTGGTACGTGGCTCGGCGCTGGGGCTCCTGATCGAGGCGACCGGCGGCAACGCGCGGGCGAGCGAGCTTGCCGGCGTCGGCACCCGTGCGATGATCCTGTCGGTCTATGTCTGGTGCGGCGTCTGCGCCGCGCTAGCTGGCGTGATCGCGGCGGCCGACATCATGGGGGCAGACGCGAACAATGCCGGCCTCTGGCTCGAGCTCGATGCGATCCTGGCCGTGGTGATCGGCGGCACCTCGTTGTTCGGCGGCCGCTTCAGCCTCGTGCTGGCCGTACTCGGCGCGCTGATCATCCAGACCATGAACACCGGCATCCTTTTGTCCGGCTATCCGCCGGAGTTCAACCTGCTGGTCAAGGCGGTAGTGGTGCTCACGGTGCTGTTGTTGCAATCGCCGAAGCTGACCGGCTTTGCCGGCATCTCTGCGCGGCTGCGGAGGACGAAGGCATGAGAGGTCTGCCGCCCGCCCTCATTACGGCGATCGTGCTGGTCGCGGGCTTCGCAGCCTGCGCGGTGCAGTTTCCCAACATCGCCTCGACCCGCGTCGTCGGCAATCTCCTCACCGACAACGCTTTCCTCGGCATCGTCGCGGCCGGCATGACCTTCGTCATCATCTCCGGCGGCATCGATCTCTCGGTCGGCTCGGTGATCGGCTTCACCACGGTCTTCGTTGCGCTCGCGATCGAGCGCTGGGGCATGCCGCCGCTGGTTGCTTTCGTCGCCGTCCTCGCACTCTCGGCGGCCTTCGGTGCGGCGATGGGCGCGGTGATCCATGTCTTTGATTTGCCACCCTTCATCGTGACGCTCGCCGGCATGTTCCTGGCGCGCGGAGCGAGCTTCCTGCTCTCCACCGAATCCATACCGATCACCGCGCCTATTTATTCGACCGTGTCGGACTTCGCCTTGCGATTGCCGGGTGGAGGGCGGTTGACGGCGATTGCGATCATCATGCTCGCGATCGTGATCGGCGGAGCCTTTCTGCTGCATCTCACCCGGTTCGGCGCCAATGTATATGCGCTCGGCGGCAGCCGGACGACCGCGAGCCTGATGGGCGTTGCGGTCGGCAAGATGACCGTGAAGATCTACATGCTGTCGAGCCTGCTCGCAGGCATCGCCGGCATTGTCTTCTCGTTCTACACCAGCGCCGGCTATTCGCTTTCCGCCGTCGGCGTCGAGCTCGACACCATCGCCGCCGTCGTGATCGGCGGCACGCTGCTCACGGGCGGGCAGGGCTCGGTGATCGGTACTTTCCTCGGCGTGCTGATCCAGGGCCTGATCCAAACCTACATCAATTTCGACGGCACGCTGTCGAGCTGGTGGACCAAGATCGCGACCGGTATCTTGCTGTTCGCCTTTATTGCCTTGCAGCAGGGACTGGTCGCGCTCGCGCGCCGGCCGCTGGCGAAGAGCGCAGGAGCCGCCACATGACATCGCGCATCGTCGTCATCCCGACACGGCGGGCTCACTCCAACCATGCGGAGGTCGCCCGCTCGATCGGCATCGACATCATCGCCGGCCGCTACGCCGAGGGCACTCGCCTGCCTGGTGATGCCGAGATGATCGCGATGTTCGGCGTGTCGCGGCCGGTGCTGCGGGAGAGCGTGAAGACCCTGGTCGCCAAGGGCCTGCTGACCACCAAGGCGCGCGTCGGCACCGTCGTACGCGAACGCGCCGCCTGGAACATGTTCGATGCCGACGTCCTGGCCTGGCATCTGGACGCCGGCATCGACAAGCGTTTCCTCAACGACCTCGCCGAGATCCGTCTCGCGGTCGAGCCGCGCGCGGCGATGCTGGCGGCCGCGCAGCGGTCGGAGGAGGACCTGGCCGAGCTTCGGCGCAGCATGGACCGCATGCGGCTCGAAGCGTCCGATTCGGTCGGCTTTGCCGATGCCGACCTCGCACTCCACGTCGCCGTGGCGCGCGCCTCCGGCAACCTGTTCATGCGCTCGATCGGTCACGTCATCGAGGCCGCGCTTCGCGCCTCGTTCCTGCTGAGTGCGCCGGTCGAATTGGAAGACCGCGACACGGTGCTGCTCTGGCACCAGAAGATCGTCGATGCCATTGCGGCCGGCGATGCGGAGGCCGCCTCTGAGGCGATGATTTTCGTCATTCACAACGGCATGCATCGCCATGAGGGCACGGTCATCGAGACCGCGCCGGCCTCCGTGGAATCTGGAGAGGGATCGTGACGGAACTCCGCATCGCCATCGTCGGCTTCGGCAAGATCGCGCGTGACCAGCATGTCGGCGCGATCGCCGCCGTGCCGGGCGCGGCACTGGCGGCGATTGCCAGCCGTAACGCCTCGCTGCCGGGACTGCCGCATTTCGCGACCATCGAGGAGCTGCTGGAAAAGGGACCGCCGATCGATGCGGTCTCGCTCTGCACACCGCCGCAGGTGCGTCGCGCGCAGGCTGCCGCGGCGCTCGCCGCCGGCAAGCATGTCATGCTGGAGAAGCCGCCGGGCATCGGTGTCGCCGAGCTCGATCCGCTTGTAGCGATGGCGGCGGAGGCAAAGCGCACGCTGTTTGCGACCTGGCATTCGCGCCATGCGCCGGCGGTCGAGCCCGCGCGGCAATGGCTCGCTGAGCGACGCATCAAGTCGGTGCACGTCAGCTGGAAGGAGGATGTTCGCGTCTGGCATCCCGGTCAGGGCTGGATCTGGGAACCAGGCGGCCTCGGCGTGTTCGATCCCGGCATCAACGCGCTGTCGATCCTGACCAAAATCCTGCCGAAGCCCGTGTTCGTCACCGCGGCCGAGTTGGCGTTTCCCGCCAATTGCCAGGCACCGATTGCGGCGAACCTGACGCTGACGGACATCGACGGCCTTGCTGTGATCGCCGAGTTCGATTTCCGCCAGACCGGACCGCAGAGCTGGGATATCCTCGTCGATACCGACCAGGGCCGGATGACTTTGTCCAGCGGTGGCGCACGGTTGGAGGTCGACGGCAAGGTGCTTGCCGAGGCGCCCGATGAGGAATATCGCGGGCTCTACCGGCGCTTCGTCGAGCTCGCGGCGACCGGCGCAAGCGACGTCGATCTGACGCCGCTTCGCCTCGTTGCCGACGCCTTCCTGCTCGGCAGGCGCACCGTCGTCGAACCGTTTGTGGATTAGACATGGCCGCATCAAAAATCACAAAAGACATCTTCGGCACACTGCCTGACGGTCGCAAGGTCGAGCGCATCGTGCTGCGCGGCGAGGGCGACTTCGAGGCGCGCATCATCACCCACGGCGCGGTGATCCAGGCGCTGATTGCGCCGGATGCGAAGGGCGGTCATGACGACGTCGTGCTCGGCCATGACGCGTTCGCCGGCTATCTCGCGGAGCGAAAGTTCCTTGGGGCCACCGTCGGCCGCTATGCCAACCGCATTGCCAAGGGGCAGTTCTCGCTCGACGGCGAGACGGTGCAACTTCCCGTCAACAACGGGCCGAACGCGCTGCACGGCGGCCTCGATGGATTCGACCGCAAGCTCTGGCAGATTGCGGAGATCGACGACGGCGCCGAGCCCGCGGTGACGCTGACCTATGTCAGTCCGCATGGCGAGGAGAATTATCCCGGCCAGCTCGATGTCCGCCTGACCTATCGCGTCACCGGCCCGACCGAATTGTCGTTGAGCATGGAGGCGCGGACCGACCGTCCCACCATCGTCAACCTGACCAACCACAGCTTCTTCAATCTGGAAAGCGCAACGTCAGGCACGCCCATTCTCGATCACAGGCTGACGGTTGCCGCCGAACATTTCCTCGCCATCGATCCCACCGCCATTCCGCTGCCCGGACCGCCGCGCGCGGTGGCCGGCACGCCGTTCGACTTCCGGGAGCCTCGGCAGGTTGGCGAGCGCATCCGGCAGAGCGATGAGCAATTGCAGAGCGGCAGGGGTTACGACCACACCTACTGCCTCGCGCGCGACGGCAAGCTCGCACTTGCTGCCCGGCTGGAGGCACCGCGCTCGGGGCGCGTCATGGAGCTGTTCACCGATCAGCCCGGCGTTCAGGTTTATTCCGGCAACTATCTCGATGGCACGATTTCGGGGAAGGGCGGCAAGCTGATCCGGCAATCGGATGCCATGTGCCTGGAGCCGCACATCTGGCCTGACGCGCCGAACCGGCCGGATTTCCCGAGCCCGCGCCTCGATCCCGGCGGAGCCTATCGGCACCACACGGTCTATCGCTTCGGTGTGAGGACGTCATGATGGAACAGGTGCCGACATCAGTTCTCTCGGACGATCCCTGCCATCTCGGCGAGGGCCCGACCTATGACGTGACCACCGATACGGCGAGGTGGTTCGACATCCGCGAAGGACGGCTGTTCGAGGCGCAACTCGGCAGCGGCAGCATCCGCGTCCATGCGCTCGGCCGGATGGCCAGCGCGCTCGGGCGCATCGATGCCGAGCGCCAGTTGATCGTCGCCGAGGACGGTCTGTATATCCGCAAGCTTGCCGACGGCGCCATGACGCTGTTCTGTCCGCTCGAGGCGGACAATCCTGCCACGCGCTCCAATGATTGCCGTGTGCACCAGTCCGGCACGTTCTGGATCGGCACCATGGGCAAGAAGGCCGAGCCGAAGGCGGGGGCGATCTACGCGCTCCATCGCGGCAAGATCTCGACGCTGTTTCCCGGCATCAGCATTCCCAATTCGATTTGCTTCTCGCCGGATGGCGCCATTGGCTATTTCACCGACACTGCGCGTGCCGTGCTCTACGCAGTCCCGCTCAATCCCGCGACCGGCCTGCCGCGCGGCGAGCCGGAGGTGCTGCTGCGCCACACCGGCATCGGCGGCCTCGATGGCTCGGTGTGCGATGCCGACGGAAACATCTGGAATGCCTGCTGGGGCGCGAGCCGTATCGATGTCTATTCTCCGCAAGGCGAGCCTCTGCGCTCACTGAGCGTGCCGGCGAAGCAGGCGAGCTGTCCCGCCTTCGTCGGTTCCGATCTGTCGCGCCTCCTTGTCACGTCAGCGTGGCAGGATATGGACGCGGCAGGGCGCGCCGCCGATCCGCAAGCCGGTTGCACGTTTCTATTGGAGGCGTCCGCGCGCGGTCGCGCGGAGCCCGACGTCAAGCTCGCATAGGAGACCGGAGGCAGCCCACGACGACGTTCTCGACGAAATAAAGAAACAGTCTGACACCCAAGGGAGTAAAACATGCTGAAACTGAAGACGACATTCCTCGCACTGGCGCTGGCCGGCGCTGCGACGATGGCCACAGGCCTCACCGCCTCCGCCCAGGACAAGGCGACCGTCGGCATCGCGATGCCTACCAAATCGTCGGCGCGCTGGATCGACGACGGCAACAACATGGTCAAGGTGCTGAAGGAGCGCGGCTACAACACCGACTTGCAATACGCCGAGGACGATATCCCGAACCAGCTCTCGCAGGTCGAGAACATGGTGACCAAGGGCGCGAAAGCCCTGGTGATCGCCGCGATCGACGGCACCACGCTGTCCGACGTGCTCAAGCAGGCCAAGGCCAAAGGCATCACCGTGATCGCCTATGACCGCCTGATCCGCGGCACGCCGAACGTCGACTATTACGCGACCTTCGACAATTTCCAGGTCGGCGTGCTCCAGGCGCAGTCGATCGAGCAGGGGCTCGGGCTGAAGGACGGCAAGGGCCCGTTCAACATCGAGCTGTTCGGCGGCTCGCCCGACGACAACAACGCCTACTTCTTCTACAACGGCGCGATGAGCGTGCTGAAGCCCTATATCGACAGCGGCAAGCTCGTCGTCGCCTCGGGCCAGATGGGCATGGACAAGGTCGCGACGCTCCGCTGGGACGGCGCCACTGCCCAGGCCCGCATGGACAATCTGCTCAGCGCCTACTACGGCAACAAGAAGATCAACGCCGTGCTCTCGCCCTATGACGGCATCTCGATCGGCATCATCTCCTCGCTGAAGGGCGTCGGCTACGGCAGCGCCGATCAGCCGATGCCGATCATTTCGGGGCAGGACGCCGAGGTGCCCTCGATCAAGGCGATGCTGCGCGGCGATCAGTACTCGACCATCTTCAAGGACACCCGCGACCTCGCCAAGGTGACCGCCGACATGGTCGACGCCGCGCTGGCCGGCAAGCAGGTCGCGGTCAACGACACCAAGACCTACGAGAACGGTGTCAAGACCGTGCCGTCCTACCTGCTCAAGCCGGTCGTGGTCTACAAGGACAATTGGGAGAAGGTGCTGGTTGAGAGCGGCTACTACAAGAAGTCGCAGTTCCAGTAGAGTTCTCGTGCCGTCGTTCCGGGGCGCCCGAAGGGCGACTCCGGAACCTCGAGATTCCGGGTTCGATGCTTCGCATCGCCCCGGAATGACGGCGGAGGGATTCACGAAAGTTTCCAAGGACACGACGCCATGACCGCCATGCTGGAGATGCGCAACGTCAGCAAGAGCTTTGCCGGCGTGCAGGCGCTGCGCGACGTCAACTTCTCGGTTCACGCCGGGCAAATCCACGCGCTCGTCGGCGAGAACGGCGCCGGAAAGTCGACGCTGATGAAGGTGCTCAGCGGGGTCTACCCGCATGGCAGCTACGAGGGCACCATCGTCTTCGACGGTGAGGAGCGGCGCTTCCGCGACATCAACGATTCCGAGGCGCTCGGCATCATCATCATCCACCAGGAGCTGGCGCTGATCCCGCTGATGTCGATCGCCGAGAACATCTTCCTGTCGCATCCGCCGTCGAAGCTCGGCGTCATCGACCGCGACGAGGTCTACCGTCGTACACGTGAGCTGCTGGCACAGGTCGGCCTGAAGGAATCCCCGGACACCCTGATCACTGATCTCGGCGTGGGCAAGCAGCAGCTGGTCGAGATCGCGAAGGCGCTGTCCAAGCGGGTGCGCATGCTGATCCTGGACGAGCCGACCGCGAGCCTCAACGAGGCCGACAGCGCCGCGCTGCTCGAACGCCTGATGGCGTTCCGCGAGCAGGGCATCGGCTCGATCCTGATCTCGCACAAGCTCAATGAGGTCGCCAAGGTCGCCGACCACATCACCGTGCTCCGCGACGGCCGCACCGTCGACAGCATCGATTGTCGCGCCGAGCCGATCCAGGAAGACCGCATCATCCGCAGCATGGTCAATCGCGACATGGCTCACCGTTTCCCGGAGCGCAGCGTGAAGATCGGCGAGCCTGTGCTCGACGTCGCGAACTGGTCAGTCTATCACCCCATCCATCCCGAGCGGCAGGTGATCAAGAACGTCAGTTTCGGCGTCAGGCGCGGCGAGGTCGTCGGCATTGCTGGCTTGATGGGCGCCGGCCGCACTGAATTCGCCATGAGCCTGTTCGGCCGTTCCTGGGGCAGCAATATCAGCGGCAGCATCCGGCTCGAAGGCAGAGACATGGTGCTGCCGAGCGTCGCGGCGGCGATCGACGCCGGCCTTGCCTACGTCACCGAGGACCGCAAGCAGCTTGGCCTGATCCTGGCCGACGACGTCCGCAAGAACATCACGCTCGCCAGCCTCGATCAGGTTGCACCCAAACGCGTGATCGACGACATCGCCGAGCTGAAGATCGCCAGCGACTATCGCACCCGCATGCGCATCCGCTGCTCCGACGTCTACCAGGAGACCGGCCAGCTCTCCGGCGGCAACCAGCAGAAGGTTGTGCTGTCGAAATGGCTGATGACCGACCCAAAGGTGCTGATCCTGGACGAGCCGACAAGGGGCATCGACGTCGGTGCCAAATACGAGATTTACTGTATCATCAACGAGCTGGCGGAAGCCGGCCGCGGCGTCGTGGTGATCTCCTCGGAGATGCCCGAGCTGCTCGGCATCTGCGACCGGATTTGCGTCATGAACGACGGCGCCTTCGTCGGCGAGTTCAAGGGTGCGGACGCGACGCAGGAAAAAATCATGCGCGCCATCATGCGCAACGAACGAAACATTGGGAACGCCGCGCCCGCGGCCGCGGAAATGGGAGGAATGCAGCCATGACCGACAAGACGGTATCGCTGCCCGAGGAGCGCCGGCACGGCAGCTTCATCAAGAACAATTTGCGCAACTACGGCATGCTGATGTCGTTGATCGCGATCATGCTGTTCTTCCAGGTCATGACCGGCGGCACGCTGTTGCAGCCGCTCAACCTGACCAACCTGGTGCTGCAGAACAGCTACATCGTCATCATGGCGCTCGGCATGCTGCTGGTCATCGTCACCGGCCATATCGACCTGTCGGTCGGCTCGGTCGCCGGCTTCGTCGGCGCGGTCGCCGCCGTGCTGATGGTGACCTACAAGATCGATTACACGCTCGCCTTCATCGCCTGCCTGTTGCTGGGGGCGGCGATCGGCGCGGCGCAGGGCTATTGGGTGGCCTTCTTCGGCATTCCATCCTTCATCGTGACCCTGGCGGGCATGCTGGTGTTCAAGGGCCTCGCGCTCGCGGTGCTGCAGGGGCAGTCGCTCGGCCCGTTCCCGGCGACCTTCCAGAAGCTGTCGTCGGGCTTCATTCCGGAACTGCTGCCCGAAGCCGGCACGCTGCATCCGACCTCCATGCTGATCGGTGCCGTGCTCGCGCTCGGGCTCGTCTATGCCAGTGCCAAGGGCCGTTCGCGCGAGCAATCGCATGGCATCGAGGTCGAGCCCTACGCGTTCTTCCTGGGGAAGAGCGTTCTGCTCGCCTGCGCCGTGCTCTATTTCACCTATCTGATCGCCTCGCATCGCGGCCTGCCGAACGTGCTGGTCATCATGACCGCGTTGATCGCGCTCTATGGCTTCGTCACCCGGCGCACCGTGATCGGCCGGCAAGTCTACGCGGTCGGCGGCAATGCGAAGGCGGCAAAACTGTCGGGCATCAAGACCGAACGGCTGACCTTCCTCACCTTCGTCAACATGGGCGTGCTGGCCGCGCTCGCCGGCCTCGTCTTCGCCGCGCGCCTCAACACCGCGACGCCGAAGGCGGGATTGGGTTTCGAGCTCGACGTCATCGCCGCCTGCTTCATCGGCGGCGCCTCGGCCTATGGCGGGGTCGGGCGCGTCGGCGGCGCCGTGGTCGGCGCCATGATCATGGGCGTGATGAACAACGGCATGTCCATCCTCGGCATCGGCATCGACTACCAGCAGGTGATCAAGGGCCTGGTGCTGCTCGGGGCGGTGTGTATCGACGTGTATAACCAGCGGCGGTAGCCGCAACGGCGCTACGGCAGCGGTGATTGCGTCGTGAACAACACCGTCGCGATCGCGACGGAAAGGGTCACCGCCGATACGGTCGCCACGGTCGACAGCACCCCCATTCGCCGCAGCGCGATGGCGAACACGATGATGATGGGGGTCGCGGTTATCAGCCCGATTTGTGCATCGCTCATTGCATCGCTCGCCATTTTGCGGAACCGCCGGATGCATCCACCCTATGACGGTGAGGCGGGCGGGACGTTGCGATAGCGCAAACCCGCCTCTGGCCAGTTGCACTATTTGTCCGGCGACAAAGTTGGAATCGCGCCGGTGGGATATCTGTTCGGCGTCTTGATGCGGAAGTCAGATGTCGGCAACGGATTGCGAACAACAGGGAACCGGCTGGGGAATCCTGGAAGATCTTCCCGGTGATCCCATGATCTGGGTGCTGATCTTCAGCGAGCTCGCCGCCTTCGGCCTGTTCCTTGGCGCTTTCGTCATCGCGCGCGCGCTTCACCCGGCGGTCTTCGCGGCCGGTCAGGCCAGTCTCGATGCGCAGCTGGCCGGAATCAACACCATCGTGCTCGTGACCAGCGGCTGGGCTGCCGCGCGCGGGGCGGCTGCTGCACGGGCGGGCGAAAGCCGGCGTGCGCGCGGCTGGCTGTTCGGCGCCATGGCGCTTGGCGTCGTCTTCATCGCGGTCAAGCTGTTCGAATATGCCGGCGAGATTGCGTTAGGAAACGGCTTGGAGACCAGCCCGTTCTTCACGCTGTACTTCCTCCTCACCGGCTTCCATCTCCTGCATGTCGGCCTCGGCATCGTGATTCTGGCCGTAGTGTCCCGGGGTGCCCGAGCGGCGGGCGTCGAGACCGGAACGGCTTTCTGGCACATGGTCGACCTGCTCTGGATCGTCATGTTTCCTATCATCTATCTGGTGCACCCGTGATTCCGGATCGTCTCGACGTCACCTGGATCGTGTTGATCGGCCTTGCGCTCGCGACCATTCTGATCCCGCCGCTGGTGTCGCGCCCCTTGTTCGCCAATGCCCTGCTGCTGACGTTCGCCGCCCTCAAGGGCCGCCGTATCGTGCTCGATTTCCTCGATCTTCGCTCAGCGCCGGCGCTTTGGCGCGGCATCGTCAGCGCCTGGGTCTTCATCGTGGTGCTGTTTGCCTGGCTCGCATCGGCCGTCGTTGCCTTGATCTGACTGGCGCTTGCGCATCGTCGCGCTGCTTGCGCTTCGTCAAAGAGTGCCCCCTGGCAATCGGCAATAAATCGCAGGATCGCATCTTTCTCAGGAATCAAACGGAAAGGATTGGCAATGGCTGAACGCCTGACCAAGTCGGCCGCTCGAAATGTCTTCTACGGCGGTTCGGCCTTCTTCTTCGCCATTTTCATAGGGCTGACGGCGCACAGCCATTACTACATGGCCACGACCTCGACCGACGCGAAGACGCTGACGTCGTCGGTCGCCCGCGGCAAGCATGTGTGGGAGAAGAACTCCTGCATCAACTGCCACACGCTGCTGGGCGAGGGCGCCTATTTCGCCCCAGAGGTCGGCAACGTCTGGGATCGCTGGGGCGGCAACGAGGATCCGGCCGCCGCGCGCGAGACGCTGAAGGCCTGGATGCAATCGCAGCCCTCGGGCGCGGAGGGCCGGCGGCAGATGCCGCAGTTCAACCTGACCGACCAGGAACTCAACGATCTCGCTGACTTCCTGCAATGGACCAGCACGATCAAGCGTCAGAGCTGGCCGCCGAACAAGGCGGGCTGAGCACAGCTTTCCTCTTTCAAGATAGAGAGAACCCGAAATGAAGTACCAAACCCAGAAAGTCGCGATGCTGTATTTCTACGGCGCGCTGACCCTCTTCCTGGCCCAGGTCGTGTTCGGCCTGCTCGCCGGGACCATCTACGTCCTACCCAATACGCTGTCGACGCTGCTGCCGTTCAACATCGTCAGGATGATCCACACCAACGCGCTGATCGTGTGGTCGCTGATCGGCTTCATGGGCGCGACCTACTATCTGCTCCCGGAAGAGACCGAGAATGAGCTCTATAGCCCGCTGCTGGCGAAGATCCAGTTCTGGATGTTCTTCGGCGCAGCCGGCGTCGCCGTGGTCGGCTATCTCTTCCACTACCACGAGGGCCGTGAGTTCCTCGAACAGCCCTTCATCATCAAGGTCGGCATCGTCGTCGTCTGCCTGATGTTCCTGTTCAACGTCACGATGACGGCGCTGAAGGGCCGCAAGACCACGGTCACCAACATCCTGTTGTTCGGCTTGTGGGGCGTTGCGATCTTCTTCCTGTTCGCCTTCTACAACCCGGCGAACCTTGCCGTCGACAAGATGTACTGGTGGTACGTCGTCCATCTCTGGGTCGAGGGCGTCTGGGAGCTGATCATGGCCTCCGTGCTCGCCTATCTCATGATCAAGCTTAACGGCATCGATCGTGAGGTCGTCGAGAAGTGGCTCTACGTCATCATCGGCCTTGCCCTGTTCTCCGGCATTCTCGGCACCGGCCATCACTTCTACTGGATCGGCGCGCCCGGTTACTGGCAGTGGATCGGCTCGCTGTTCTCCACGCTCGAAGTCGCGCCGTTCTTCACCATGGTGATCTTCACCGTGCAGATGACCTGGAAGGCCGGCCGCAAGCATCCGAACCGTGCTGCGCTGTTGTGGTCGGTCGGCTGCTCGGTGATGGCGTTCCTAGGGGCCGGCGTCTGGGGCTTCCTGCACACGCTGTCCTCGGTGAACTACTACACCCACGGCACCCAGGTCACCGCCGCGCACGGCCATCTCGCCTTCTTCGGCGCCTATGTGATGCTGAACCTGTCGGTGATGGCCTATGCGATCCCGCAGATCAAGGGACGCGCGCCCTATAACCAATGGCTCTCCATGACGAGCTTCTGGATCATGTGCACGGCCATGATGACCATGACCTTCGCGCTGACCTTCGCCGGCGTGGTCCAGGTCCATCTCCAGCGCGTGCTCGGCCAGGGCTACATGGACGTGCAGGACCAGCTCGCGATGTTCTACTGGGTCCGGCTCGGCTCCGGCGTGTTCGTCGCGATCTCCGCGCTGATGTTCGTGTGGGCCGTGCTGGTGCCGGGCCGCGAGAAGCAGGCGATCATTCCCGCCGTGCTGCAGCCGGCCGAGTAAACGAGAAAGGGCGGCCGCGGTTCGCCGCGGCCGCCTGCTTCCTGGAAAATCCGGAGAGACATCATGAAAGCTGCCCTTCACACGGTAACCTCGGCGCCCGAGCTGCCGGTCTATGTTCCATCCGGAAACGAATGCGAGCTTTTCGAGCATGCCTGGCGGCGTCGTCTGCCGGTTCTGCTCAAGGGGCCGACCGGCTGCGGCAAGACCCGCTTCGTCGCGCATATGGCGGCGCGGCTGGGCCTGCCGCTTCACACGGTTGCCTGTCACGACGATCTCACCGCCGCCGATCTCACCGGCCGCTATTTGCTCAGGGGCGGGGACACCGTGTGGACCGATGGTCCGCTGACGCGCGCCGTGCGCGAGGGCGGCATCTGCTATCTCGACGAGGTCGTGGAAGCCCGCAAGGACGTCACAGTCGTGCTGCATCCCCTGACCGACGACCGCCGCATCCTGCCGCTGGAGCGGACCGGCGAGGAGCTGGTGGCGCCGAACAGCTTCATGCTCGTGGTCTCTTACAACCCCGGCTACCAGACGCTGCTGAAGGCGCTGAAGCCATCGACGCGGCAGCGCTTCATCGCCATCGAATTCGGCTTCCTGCCGCCTGAGCAGGAGATCGCCGTCGTGTCCGCCGAAAGCGGACTGTCGCCGGAGCGCGTGCGGCCGCTGGTGGGGCTGGCTGGCCGGCTGCGCGCGCTCAAGGGCCACGATCTGGAAGAGGGTGTCTCGACCCGGCTCGTGGTCTATTGCGCGACCCTGATTGCCGCGGGCACGCCGATTGCCGATGCCGTGCTGGCCGGCATGATCGAACCGCTGACCGACGATTCCGACGTGAAGGCTGCCCTGCTGGACGTCGCACGCGCCGTCATCGGGTGAGGCCGCGCCCATGCTCGACTTCCTCGAACTGGAGGAGACGGTCGGCCGCGCCTGGCACAGGATGGTCGGCGGCACCGCGAGCTATCCGGTTCACGATGATCACGCCATTGCACTGACCGAGGTGAGAGGCCGGCTCGCGGTGATGTTCCGCGCGCTCGGCGGCGAGACTGGGGTTCAGATCGCAAGCGCGGGCGCGCGAAAATCGGGGCACCGTCTCGGCTGGCGACAGCGCATCGGCCTCGGTGACGAGCGCCTCGAGCAGCCGGGTCGCGATGCCGCGACCATTTTCCTGCCCGATCGAATCTCGATCTTTCCCGACCGCGCGTTGAACGCGGCGCTCTATCGCTGGCTTGCGGCATGGTTCGCAGCCGCACCGATCGAGACGATCACGGAAGCCGATCCGCTGCGGCGGGATCTTCTGGTGTTGCGCCGGGCAAGTGAGACGGCGGTCTGGGTGCTCACGCAATTCCCCGGCCTTGTCGCCGATTACGCTCAGCTCGCCGCGGCAACGGCCGAGGCCCGGCCTCGTCGCCCGTTGCCGCGCATTGAGCAGGAGGTCGAGCAGATCGTCTTGGCCTTGCTCGGCGCCGGCAAGGCACCTGCGGGCAGACTGTGGCCGGCGATGATGGGAACGGGCCCGCTGCCGGACAAGGCGCCGCCGGGCTATCATTCGATCCTGCCGTGCCCGCTCTGGGGGGATTGCTGGACGCGCGAGCTCTCGCCCGCACATGCCGGCGAGGACGAGTGCGCGCCGGGCGCCGAGCCCGAGGCCCAGGACAATCGCAAGCGCTTTGCCGTCCGCGAGCGTGAGGATAATGCCAACCGCCGCGATCCTTTCGTGCTCAACCGCTTCGAGAAGATCCTCGCGATGGCCGAGATGGTCAATGTCGACCGTCCGGCCGACGACAGTGAGGACGAGGATGCGCAGAAGGCGGCCGACGATCTCGAGGAGATCACGCTCAGCCGCCGCACCGGCAAGCCGGCGAGCCGGTTCAGGTTCGATCTCGATCTGCCGCCCGAGGCCCTCGATGCGTCGCGGCTGAATGCGGACCTTACCTATCCCGAATGGGATTACCGCAGCGGATCCTATCTGCCCGATCATTGCCGCGTGCTGGCCGGTGCGGCCTCCGAGCACGGTGAGAGCTGGACGCCTGACGACGCCATGCGCCGGCACATCCGCCAGGTGCGCCGCCGCTTCGAGGTGTTGCGGCCGCGCCATGAATTGATGCGCGCTCAGGCCGACGGACACGACCTCGATCTCGACGCGCTGGTGCGCGCGCGGTGCGACCTCCGCGCCGGCAGCAGCAGCGGTCTCGATCGCATCCACGTCGCGATGCGCCCGCAAGGTCACGATCTCGCCGTCACGCTGCTCGTCGACGTCTCGCTGTCCACGGACGCCTGGGTCGACGGCTATCGCGTGCTCGACGTCGAGAAGGAGGCGCTGCTGGCGCTCGCCCACGGGATTTCGGCCTGCGGCGATCACCACAGCATCCTCACTTTCACCTCGCGCCGGCGGTCCTGGGTGCGGCTCGAGACGGTCAAGGCCTTCGGCGAGCCGATGAGCGGGACGGTCGAGCGCCGCATCGGCGCGCTGAAGCCCGGCTATTACACGCGGATCGGCGCGGCGGTGCGCCACGCCGCGGCCGAGCTCGCCCGCCAGCCGCAGCGCAAGAAGCTGCTGCTCGTCCTCACCGACGGCAAGCCGAACGACGTCGACCATTACGAGGGCCGCTTCGCGCTCGAGGACACCCGCAAGTCGGTGCAAGAGGCGCGCCGGCTCGGCATCGCCGCCTTCGGCGTCACGGTGGACGCAACCGCGCAATCCTATTTCCCGACCCTGTTCGGGCGCGGCGGCTATGCCATCGTCGGCAACATCAAGCGGCTACCCGCGGCGCTGCCGGCGATCTACCGGCAGGTCGCGCACTAATCCGGTCGCGCACTCATCCGGCGCGCCCCGCGGCGCCCCGGTCCTCCGGTGAACTATTGCTCATAGCGTGAGTATATGATCGTATGGCCGGATGGACCGCGGCCAGCCAAGACCCGATCTGATCATCTTCGATTGCGACGGCGTGCTCGTCGACAGCGAGCTGTTGAGCTGCCGATGCCTGTCCGAGGTGCTGGCCGAGTTCGGCATCGCGCTCAGCCCGGAGCAGGCGCTCGAGCTCTTTCTCGGGCGCAGCACCAAGGCGATCGAGCAGCATTATCGCGATCTCGGGCAGATCGTGCCCGACGGCTTTCTGCCGCGCCTGAAGTCGCAAGTGCTGTCGACGTTCGCAGCTTCGCTTGAGCCGATTCCCGGCATTGCCGGCGTGACGTCCGACCTGTCCGTGCCGTTTTGCGTGGCCTCGTCCAGCGACCTCGACCGCGTCGCGCTCTCCCTCGACGTCACAGGCCTGAGGGCGCATTTCGGCGAGCGGCTCTACACCGCGCAGATGGTCCGGCATGGCAAGCCGGCGCCCGACCTATTTCTCCTCGCGGCAGAAAAGATGAGAGTGCAACCTGCGCGCACGCTGGTGATCGAGGACAGCGTCAGCGGCGTCAAGGCCGGCAAGGCGGCCGGCATGACCGTCTGGGGATTTGTCGGCGGCAGCCATTACCGCGGACGCGACGGGCGGGCTATATTGTCCGAGGCGGGGGCCGATCGGGTCTTCGCGCGCATGAGCGATTTCTGGGAGGCGTGAGGCCCGCATGGCCGCCGAGAACGACAAGTCGCGACTCGACGATGCCGCGCGCGCCGGCTGGCTGTATTTCATCGCCGGTCACACCCAGGACGAGATCGCAAAGATGCTGCAGGTCTCGCGCGCCTCGGCGCAGCGGCTGGTGTCGCTGTGCCTTGCCGAGCGCCTCATCACCTTCCGGCTCGAACATCCCATCGCCGCCTGCATGGAGCTTGCGGCGCGCCTGAAGGAGCGTTTCGACCTTGCTCATTGCGAGGTGGTGCCCGCTGATCCCGCCGCGCCGCAGGCCACTGCAGGCATCGCCGAACGCTGCGCCAATCTGCTCGATGCGACGCTGCGTTCGGAGACGCCGGTGATCGTCGCGCTCGGCACCGGCCGGGCGGTGCGCGCTGCGGTCGAGCGCGTCACCCCGATCGACCGGCCCAATCATCAGATCGTCTCGCTGGTCGGCACCATCTCCGCGGACGGTTCGGCGAGCTTTTACGACACCGTCGGCCGACTCGCCGACCGCACGGGCGCACGGCACTATCCGATGCCGCTGCCGTTCCTGATGTCGTCCGAGGACGAGCGCAACAAGATGGTCCGCATCGAGCCGATCGCCAAGGTGAAGGCGGTCGCGGCCAAGGCGGACTTGCGCCTCGTCGGCATCGGCCAGATGGACCAGAAGGCGCAGGTGCATGTCGACGGTTTCGTCACTCGCGACGAATTGTTCGAGATGATGCGGCTGGGTGCCATCGGCGAGATCACCGGCTGGGCCTATGATTCCAAGGGCCGCCTGCTCAAGGCCGGCACCAACAAGCGCCTCACCAGCATCCCGCCGGAAGTGCCGGCGAAGACCACGACCATCGCCGCCGCGGTCGGTGCCGCCAAGGTGCCGGCGATCGCGGCGGCGCTGAACGGCGGGCTGATCAACGGGCTGATTACCGACGAGACGACGGCAAGGGCGATTTTGGAGCGGTAGGCGGGCTTCGCACGGCAAAGGGACACGGCTCCCGCTCTCGCAAACGGGAGAGGTGAAGCAAGCCGCGGCGCTCGATCCGAACAACTACCGTCGCTTCTGCACCGCACGACCTCCCACCCCTCCCGCACCGCAGCACTCATAAGTTGCGCAAACGGCTTCGCGCCTGCTTGACAATCCTCCTCCCTTGCGTTGAACATACGCTCAACGCGTGGGCATATGCTCAAAGCGCGAGTTTGAGGGAGGTCACCGTGAAACATGTCTTGGGCGCCGTCTGCGGCGCGTCTGTTCTGTTGTTGGCCGTCCCCGCGATGGCCGAAACGACCCTGACGATCGCCACCGTCAACAATGGCGACATGATCCGCATGCAGGGGCTGACGGCCGAGTTCACCAAGAAGTACCCGGATATCGCCGTGAAGTGGGTGACGTTGGAGGAGAACGTGCTGCGTCAGCGCGTCACCACGGACATCGCCACCAAGGGCGGTCAGTTCGACGTGCTCACCATCGGCACCTATGAGGTGCCGATCTGGGCCAAGAAGGGCTGGCTGGTGCCGCTCGCCAATCTCGGCGCCGATTACGACGTCGCCGACCTCTTGCCCAGGATCAAGGACGCGGTCACCGCCGACGGCAAGCTCTATGCCGCGCCGTTCTACGGCGAGAGCTCGATGGTGATGTATCGCACCGATCTGTTCGACAAGGCCGGCCTGAAGATGCCGGAGAAGCCGACCTGGGATTTCGTAGTCGATGCCGCCAAGAAGCTCACCGACAAGAGCGCCGGCACCTATGGCATTTGCCTGCGCGGCAAGGCCGGCTGGGGCGAGAACATGGCGTTCCTCTCCGCGATGGCCAATTCCTACGGTGCGCGCTGGTTCGATGAGAAATGGGAGCCGCAGTTCAACACGCCGGAATGGAAGACGACGCTCACGACCTACGTCAATCTGATGAAGGAAGCCGGCCCTCCCGGCGCAAGCTCCAACGGCTTCAACGAGAATCTGGCGCTGTTCAACGCCGGCAAATGCGCGATGTGGATCGACGCCACGGTGGCGGCGTCCTTCGTCACCAATCCGAAGGATTCCAAGGTCGCCGACAAGGTCGGCTTTGCGCTCGCGCCCAACACCGGGCTCGGCAAGAACGCCAACTGGCTGTGGGCCTGGAATCTCGCGATCCCCGCCGGATCCAAGAAGATGGAAGCCGCCGAGAAGTTCATCGCCTGGGCGACGAGCAAGGACTACACCAAGCTCGTGGCATCGAAGGAGGGCTGGGCCAACGTGCCGCCGGGCACGCGGACCTCGCTTTACAAGAACGATGAATATCTGAAGGTCGCCCCGTTCGCCAAGCTGACGCTGGCCTCGATCGACGCGGCCGATCCGAACAAGCCGACGGTGAAGCCGGTGCCTTATGTCGGCGTGCAATACGCTGCGATCCCCGAATTCCAGGGCATCGGCACCCAGGTCGGCCAGCAATTCTCCGCCGCGCTTGCGGGCTCGATGACTGTCGATGCCGCGCTGACTGCCGCGCAGTCCGCGACCGAGCGCGAGATGAAGCGCGCCGGCTACATCAAGTGAACCCGAGCTCTTCCTCCTGAGCTCAGACTTGCGGCCATCCAGGGTCATGGATGGCCGCCTTCTTCCCGCCAGCGGAGAAGCGTTGATGGCAACCCGGCAGACGCAGACTCTTGCGCGCTCGCTCCTGACGCCGGCCGTCGGGCTGCTGTTCATCTGGATGATCGTCCCGCTGGCGCTGACGATCTATTTCTCGACGCTGCATTACAGCCTGCTCGATCCCGGCTCGGAATCATTCGTCGGGCTGGAGAACTTCCGCTACTTCCTCACCGATCCCGCCTTCCTGGCCTCGCTCCAGAACACGCTGGTGCTGGTCGGCTCGGTGCTGGCGTTGACGATCCTGCTCGGCATTCCCCTGGCGCTTTTGATGGACCAACCGGTCATCGGCCGCAATTTCGTGCGGCTGATGGTGATCGCGCCGTTCTTCGTGATGCCGACGGTGAGCGCGCTGGTCTGGAAGAACCTGCTGATGCATCCGGTGTCCGGTCTGTTCGCCTGGCTCGCCTCGCTGTTCCATCTGACGCCGATCGACTGGTTCAACGATTTGCCGCTGGTTGCCGTCATCCTGATCGTGACGTGGCAATGGTTGCCCTTCGCGACGCTGATCCTGCTCACCGCGCTGCAGTCGCTCGACGAGGAGCAGAAGGAGGCCGCCGAGATGGACGGCGCCAGCGCCGTCTCGACCTTCATCTACATCACGCTGCCGCACTTGGCGCGGCCCATCACCGTGGTGATCCTGATCGAGACGATCTTCCTGCTCACGGTCTTTGCGGAAATTTATGTCACCACGGGCGGTGGCCCGGGACTGTCAACCACCAACATCGCTTTCCTGATCTATTCGCAGGCGCTGATCCAGTTCGACGTCGGCAGCGCCTCCGCGGGCGGCCTCGTCGCGGTGGTGATCGCCAACGTCGTCGCCTTCTTCCTCGTCCGCATCGTCGGCCGCAATCTGGAGGCTTGAAGCATGGCACGGATGGCGACGACGCGGCGGGTGGTGGTATCGACAGCGGTGGCCTGGCTGTTCGGCTTCCTGATCTTCTTCCCGATTCTCTGGATGGTGCTGGCGAGCTTCAAGACCGAGCTGGAGGCCTTCGCCATCCCGCCATCCTTTCTGTTCTTCCACTGGACTACCGAAAACTATGCGACCGTGCAGGAGCGCAGCGACTATTTCCACCACGCCATGAACTCGGTCATCATCGCAGGCGGCTCGACGCTCATTGCGCTTCTGATCGCGATCCCGGCGGCCTGGTCGATGGCGTTCTCGCCGACCAAGCGCACCAAGGACATCCTGCTCTGGATGCTCTCGACCAAGATGATGCCGCCGGTCGGCGTGCTGGTGCCGATCTACCTGATCTACAAGACCTTCGGCCTGCTCGATTCCCGCATCGGCCTCGTCTTCATCCTGTGCCTCGGCAATCTGCCGATCGTGATCTGGATGCTGTTCACCTATTTCAAGGAGATCCCGCGCGACATCCTTGAAGCCGCGCGCATGGACGGCGCCACCATCGGCCGCGAGCTCGTCTACGTGCTGACGCCGATGGCGATCCCGGGGCTGGCTTCCACCATGCTGCTCAATCTGATCCTCGCCTGGAACGAGGCGTTCTGGACGCTCAACCTGTCCACCTCGAACGCGGCGCCCCTCACCACGTTCATCGCCTCCTATTCGAGCCCGGAAGGGCTGTTCTGGGCAAAGCTGTCGGCGGCCTCGACGCTGGCGATCGCGCCCATTCTCGTCCTCGGTTGGTTCAGCCAGAAGCAGCTCGTGCGCGGGCTCACCTTCGGCGCGGTGAAGTAGAGGGGCTGCCGGATCATGGGTCAGATCACACTTCAGGACGTGCAGAAATCCTTCGGCCCCGTGCACATCATCAAGGGCGCCGATCTCGAGATTGCCGATGGCTCCTTCGTGGTGTTTGTCGGTCCGTCCGGCTGCGGCAAGACCACGCTCTTGCGGCTGATCGCCGGACTCGAAGACGTCTCTGGCGGCAAGATCCTGATCGACGGCAAGAACGTCGTCGATACGCCGCCCGCCAAGCGCGGGCTGTCGATGGTGTTCCAGTCCTACGCGCTGTATCCGCATATGAGCGTGCGCGGCAATATCGGTTTCGGCCTGAAGATGGCGGGCCTCGCCAAGGACGAGATCAACCGCAAGGTCGAGGCCGCCGCCGCAACGCTTAACCTTACGCCCTATCTCGATCGCAAGCCGCGCGAGCTCTCCGGCGGCCAGCGCCAGCGCGTCGCGATTGGCCGCGCCATCGTGCGCGAGCCCAAGGCGTTCCTGTTCGACGAGCCCCTGTCCAACCTCGATGCGGCGCTGCGCGTGCAGATGCGAATCGAGGTGACGCGGCTGCAGAAGCAGCTCGGCACCACCGCGATCTACGTCACCCACGACCAGGTCGAGGCCATGACGATGGCCGACAAGATCGTCGTGCTCAACGGCGGCAAGATCGAGCAATATGGCTCGCCCCTGGAGCTCTACGAGCGGCCGGCCAATCTCTTCGTCGCCGGCTTCATAGGTTCGCCCAAGATGAATTTCGTCACGGGCGAGCTCGCGTTGCAACGTGGTGCTGCCACCATCGGCGTCCGGCCGGAGCATCTCAAGATCGACCGCGATGGCACCGGAGGCTGGCAGGGGACCATCGCGGTGGCCGAACATCTTGGCAGCGACACATTCCTCTATGTCGATGCCGGCCCGCTCGGGATGCTGACCGCACGCTATATCGGTGAATTGAGCCTGCATGCCGGCGACCATGTGTCGCTGGTGCCGGACCCCGCGCGCATTCATCGCTTCGACTCGAGCGGCAACGCGCTTCGGAACTGACAAGAAAACGGCAAGAAACGGAAAGATCACCATGTACCTGGAAAAATTCAAGCTGAACGGCAAGACCGCGTTCATCACCGGCGGCGGGCAGGGCATCGGCCTTGGTTGCGCGGAAGCGCTGGCCGAAGCCGGCGCCAGGGTCATCATCGGCGACCGCGACAGCAAGGTCGCCGACAGCGCCAAGGCCACCCTGAAGGCGAAGGGCTTTGACGTGGAGACCGCGATCATGGACGTGACCGACACCAAGCGCGTGGCGGAGGTCGCGAACGACCTCTTCGCCCGCCATGGCAAGGTCGACATCCTCGTCAACAATGCCGGCATCGCCCGCAGCGAAACCCCGGCGGAGACCGTGACCGACGAGCACTGGCTCAACGTCATCGATGTCAATCTCAACGGCACCTTCTGGTGCTGCCGCGAGTTCGGCAAGCACATGCTGAAGGCGAAAAGCGGCGCCATCGTCAATGTCGGCTCGATGTCCGGCTTCATCGTCAACAAGCCGCAGGAGCAGTGCTTCTACAATGCCTCCAAGGCGGGGGTGCATCATTTGACCAAATCGCTGGCCGCCGAATGGGGCGCGCGCGGCATCCGCGTCAATGCGGTGGCGCCGACCTATATCGAGACGCCGCTCAACGCTTTCGTGAAGAGTAACGCCAAAATGTACGACGCCTGGATCGGCGGAACCCCGATGGCGCGGATGGGGCAGGTCGAGGAGATCGCCTCGGTCGTGCTGTTCCTCTCGTCGGAGGCCGCGAGCCTGATGACCGGCAGCATCGTGCTGGTGGATGGCGGCTATACTTGCTGGTAGGCTCACCGTCAAAGCTGACGGAAAGCGACCGGGAGCGACAATGCCGCGAGCGTATATCGGCGTCGACGTGGGGACCACGAGCACGCGTGCCGGAGTGTTTGACGAGGCCGGCACGCTTTTGGCCACCGCCCGGCATCCGATCCGGATCTGGCACGAGGCCGGCGATATCGTCGAGCAATCGTCGCAGGACATCTGGGACGCCTGCGCGACATCGGTGCGGGCCGCGATGGCGGAAGCCGCCATCGCGCCCGACAGCGTCGGCGGCATCGGCTTTGACGCGACCTGTTCGCTGGTTGTCCTCGACAGGCAGGGCGAGCCGCTCACGGTCAGCGCATCCGGCGACAAGCAACGCAATGTCATCGTCTGGATGGATCATCGCGCCATCGCCGAGGCGCGGCTGATCAACGAGACCGAGGACGCCGTGCTGCGCTATGTCGGTGGCTCGATCTCGCCAGAGATGGAGATGCCGAAGCTGCTATGGCTGAAGCGGCATCTGCGCGCGAGCTTCGACGCCGCCGGCCACTTCTTCGATCTCGCGGATTATCTGACCTGGCGCGCGACCGGCTCGCTCCAGCGCTCGACCTGCACCGTCACCTGCAAATGGAACTATCTCGCCCATGATCGCGGCGGCTGGAGCGCGCAATTCTTCAAGCGCATCGGCCTGTCTGATTTCGTCAACGAGAAATACGCCCGCATCGGCACCGAGATCGTCGCCCCCGGCACGCGGCTCGGTGCGGGGCTCACCCGTATAGCTGCTGCCGAGCTCGGCCTGTCGCCGGGCATACCGGTCGGCGCTTCGCTGATCGATGCCCATGCCGGCGGCATCGGCGCGATCGGCGGCCGCGACGGATCGGGCGGGGCGAGCGATGTCAATGACCGGCTTGCCTACATCATGGGAACGTCGGCCTGCATCATGGCGACGACGACGGAGCCGTGCTTCGTTCCCGGCGTGTGGGGGCCTTATTATTCCGGCATGGTTCCTGATTTCTGGCTCAACGAGGGCGGCCAGTCGGCCGCGGGGGCGGCGATCGACCATCTGCTCAAGTCGCATCCGGGCCACACCGAGGCGAGCGCGGCGGCGCGCAGCGAGGGCCTCGACCTCATCGACTTCTTCGAGCGCCGCATCATCGCGCGCGCAGGCAGCGCCAGCCGTGCCGCGCTGCTCGCCCGCGACATCCATGTTCTCCCCGAATTCATCGGCAACCGCTCGCCCTATGCCGACCCTGATACGCGCGCGGTGATCGCGGGCCTCGATCTCGACACCGACATCGCCGCGATGGAGCGGCTGTTCGTCGCCGGCCTGTGCGGGCTCGCTTATGGGCTCGCCGAGGTGATCGAGGCTTTTGCCGCGCATGGCGTTCGCTCCAGCATCATGATCATGGGGGGCGGTGCGAGCCGCAGCCCGCTGGTGCGGCAGATCATGGCGGATACGACGGGCCTCACCGTCGCGCTGCCGCAGACCAGGGAGCCGGTGCTGCTGGGGGCTGCGATGCTGGGGGCGGTGGCCGGCGGCGCCTATGCCTCGATCGGCGAGACCATGGCAAAGATGTCGGCGCTGGGACGGAAGAGCGAGCCGACCGCGCCCGACATGGCCGCGTTTCACACCCGCAAACGGGAGGTCTATAAGCTCCTGCGCGACGTCGATCGCGGCAGCCGCGCGGCGATGGCCGACATCGCGAGAGGTTGACGGACATGCTGATTGCCTGCGGTGACGCGCTGATCGATTTCGTGCCGACGCGAAATGCGCAAGGACGCGAGGCAGTGATGCCGGCCGTCGGCGGCTCCTGTCTCAACGTTGCCATCGGCATGGCCCGGCTGGGCGCACCCACCGGATTCGTCGGCGGCATCTCGACCGATATGTTCGGGCGGATGATCGCAGATCATGCGGCGGCCTCCAACGTCGACCTCAATCTCGCCACCCGCAGTGATCACCAGACCGCGCTGGCTTTCGTCCGCATCGTCGCGGGCGAGTCGCATTACGCCTTTTACGACGCGGGCACCGCGACGCGGAACTGGACTTACCGGCGCGGGACGATTCCGTTCGCGAATGTGGAAGCCGTTCATGTCGGCTCGACCACGCTCGTCAACGACCAGGGCGCGGCGGAGACCAGCGCCCTGATCGCGGACGCGCGGGCGTCATCGACGGTCTCCTTCGATCCGAATTGCCGGCCCAATCTGGTCAAGGACAAGCCGGCTTACCTGGCGCGCATGGCCGAGTTCGCTGGCCACGCCGATCTCGTCAAGATGTCCGACGTCGACTTCGCCTATCTCTTCGGCGACGAGCCTTACGAGCAGCGGGCGAATGCGCTGCTCGGGCAGGGCACGAGCCTCGTCGTCATCACCCGCGGCAACAATGGCGCGATCGCGTGGCACGCGGGGGCAGGGCAGATCGAGGTCGCCGCGCCCAAGGTCGAAGTCGCCGACACGATCGGCGCGGGCGACAGTTTTCAGGCGGCGCTGCTCTTTGCCCTGCACAAGCAGGAGCGCATTGCCCGGAAAGCACTGAAGGACATCAATGTCGACGAGCTCCGCCGGGCGCTGTCCTTTGCCGCCAATTGCGCCGGCCTGACCTGCACCCGCCCGGGCGCCGATCCGCCCTGGAGCCGTGAGATCAATTGGAGCTGGTAGCGCCGCCTCACATCCGCGCAACGGCCTTCTCGGCGCATTTTATGAACCTGGAGATCAGCGGGCTCTGGGAGTCCCTCCGCCAGCACACCGCGATGTCGATGGAATCGGCCGCATCGCGCAGCGGCCTGAACACGATGCCGCGTGGCGCGCCGAGCTGGGCGCAGGCCGGCACGATCGCAAGACCTTCGCCGGCGAGCACCAGGCTCATCGCCGAATGCACCGTCTCCACCCGGCTCGCGATCGGCATCACGATCTGATGTCGGCGCAGCAGGGCCGCGACCGCCGAGGAGGCGGGATCTTGCTCCGGAGGCGGCAACGCGATCAGCGGACGGCCCTGCAACCGCGCCATCGGCACGGCGCCGAGACGTGCGAGCGGCGAGCGGATCGGCACTGCCAGCATAAATGGCTGCGCACCGATCCGAGCCACCTGGATCTCAGGATGGTTGATGGCCGGCATGCACAGCGCAACCGTGACGCTGCGGTCGAGCAGTCTGGCCTCGCGCGTCGATGCACTGAGCTCGGCAAAGTCGAGATCGACGCCCGGAACCGAGCGGCGCAGCTCAGGGATGAGCCGCGGCAGCATCGCATTCGCCAGGACGAACATGTAGCCGACCGAGAGCCGCCCGCGCTTGCCGGCGGCGACCGCGCGCGCGGCTTCGGCGCCGTCGACGGCCAGCGCCAGAGCTTCGCTCGCACGCGCCAGCAGCGCCTGGCCGGCCTCGGTCAGGTCCATGCCGCGGGTGCCGCGGCGGAACAGCGGCGCGCCGATCTCGGCCTCGAGCTTGCGGATCTGGACGGACAGCGGAGGCTGAGCCATCCGTAGCCGCTCGGCGGCCTTGCCGACGCTGCGTGTCTCGGCGACAGCGACGAAATAGCGGAGGCGGCGTAGATCCATTGGCATACCGAAAACGTATGGGTTGGCGACCAAAATCGTATTGGACGGCGAGTTAACAAAACTGTCATTCTCGCTGTCAATGCTTTGGGCCAACGACGGCCCGCTTCGGAGCGTGATGTGACGATGAACGGCGATCCCTGTCTGCTGTCCGCAACCGAACTGCGCGGCCTCATCGCCGAAAAGCGGATTTCCCCCGTCGACATCATCAGTGCCGTGCTCGCGCGCGCCGAGGCGCTCCAGCCCGAGCTGAACTGTTTCATCACGCTGTGTGGCGACGAGGCGATGGCGCAGGCGCGCGTCGCCGAGCGCAAAATAATGGCCGGCGAGCCGCTCGGCCTGCTCCACGGCATCCCCGTCACCGTCAAGGACATCGTCAACACCAAGGGCGTCAAGACCACCTTTGGCGCCGTTCCCTACAAGGACAATGTGCCGACCGAGGATGCCGTCGCGGTGGCGCGGCTGCGCAGCGAAGGCGCGATTCTGATCGGCAAGACCACGACGCCGGAATTCGGCAGCAAGTGCCTGACGGATTCGCCTTTGTTCGGTCGCACCCGCAATGCCTGGGACGCGTGCCGTTCCTCCGGCGGCTCCAGCGGCGGCGCGGCGGTGGCGGTGGCCAGCGGCATCGCGCCGCTCGCGATCGCGACCGACGGCGGCGGCTCGACGCGAATTCCCGCCGCCTGCAATGGCGTGGTCGGCTTGAAGCAGAGCAACGGTGTGATCCCGCACAGCCAGGCGCTGGATGTGTTCGGCAACCAGACCTATGTCACGCCGACCACGCGGACCGTCGCCGACACCGCGTTGATGATGCAGGCGATGGTAGGCGACGATGCCTGCGACCCCTGGTCGATCGGCGTTCCCGTGCCCGATTTCATCGGCACGGCCGCCCCGCGCGGCGATTTGCGCGGGCAGCGGATCCTGTACTGCCTGACGCCGCCGGGCCGTCCGGTGTCCGCCGAGGTCGCAGCCAGCTTCAAGGCGAGCCTCGACCGGCTGGCGGGGCTCGGCGCCGAGCTCGAGGAATTTTCCGGCGACGGTTTCGACATCGAGCCGATCTGGCGCGCCATCAACCACACGGTCTGGCGCACGCGCTTTGCAAAACTCGCAGCCGAGCACAAGGACGAGCTGAGCGAGGCCTTCCTCAAGCAGCTCGCGCTTGCGACCGAAGTCAGCGGCGTCGACTATCAGGAGGCGATGTTCGCGCGCACCGCGCTGTTTCGGCGCGTGCAATCGCTGCTTGCGCGCGGACACTTCCTGGCGATGCCGACGCTCACGCGCACCGCGCTGCCGATCAAGCAGGATTTGTTCGGCACCATCGAGATCGACGGAGCGCATTTCGACAGCGTCCGGCCGCATTGGTTCCCCTGGACCATGCCGTTCAACATGACCGGCCATCCCGCCGTCAGCCTGCCCTCTGGCTTCGGCCGCGACGGCCTGCCGATCGGGCTTCAGCTCGTCGGCCGCTTCCGTGCCGATGCGGAATTGCTGCGCGTCAGCGCACTGTTCGAGGCATCAAGCGACCTCCTGTCCCGCTGGCCGGCTTGAGGAGAGGGGCATGCAGCAAAGGGCTCGGGTGCAAAGGACTTGTGTGCAAAAGGCTTGCCTCAGCCGCCCGGACATGTTGATCGTGCCGCAGCTGAGCCCTGAAGCCGAGCGCGCATGAGCGTATTTGTCCTCCGACGTCTGTTGACCTTGCTGGCGACGCTGGTCGGCGCATCCCTGATCATTTTCCTGGTGCTCGATGCGCTCCCCGGCAATGCCGCGCAGATGCTGATGGGCGCCGATGCCTCGCCAGACGCAGTGCGTGCGCTCACCGTCAAGCTCGGGCTCGACCAGCCGCTGGCGGTTCGCTATCTGCAATGGATCAAGGGCCTCCTCGTCGGCGATCTCGGCAACTCCTATGTCTACGGCACGTCGGTCGCCAGCCTGATCGCGGAGCGGCTGGTGCTGACCGTTCCGCTCGCGATCATGGCGATGACGATCACGGTGACGCTGGCGCTCTCGGCCGGCATCTACACCGCCGCCAACCACAACAAGCTCGGCGACGTCGGCGTGATGTCGCTGACGCAGGTCGGCATCGCGTTGCCGAATTTCTGGTTCGCGATCCTGCTGGTTCTCCTGTTCTCGGTACGGCTGCAATGGCTCTCGGCGGGGGGATTCTCCGGCTGGGAGGAAGGCATCTGGCTCGGCGTCAAGTCGCTGCTGCTGCCGGCGATCTCGCTCGCGGTGGTGCAGGCTGCGATCCTCGCGCGTGTCACGCGCTCGGCCGTCCTCGAAGTGCTGCGCGAGGACTTCGTCCGCACCGCCCGCGCGAAGGGGCTCGGCAAGCGCGAGGTGCTTTGGAGCCACGTGCTGCGCAATGCGATGATCCCCGTCATGACGGTCATGGGGTTGCAATTCGCCAATCTGCTCGCCGGCACTATCGTGATCGAGAACGTGTTCTATCTGCCGGGCCTCGGCCGGCTGATCTTCCAGTCGATCGCCAACCGCGACCTGATCGTGGTGCGCAATTGCGTGATGCTGCTGGCGACCATGGTCGTCATCGTCAATTTCGTGGTCGACGTGCTCTATGCCTTCATCGATCCCCGCATCAAGGTCCACGACCTGTGAGCACCCCCCTGACCACTCCGATTGACGCGCCGGTCGCAACACGCCGCCTGCCGGCCAGGACCTTCTGGGGCCGCGCGCTGCGCCATCGCAGTTTCGTGCTCGGTAGTTCGCTGAGCCTGCTGGTGCTTGCCTCGGCGCTGCTCTCGCTGGTGTGGACGCCGTGGTCGCCCTACGAGATCGACATCGCCTCGAAGCTGCGGCCGCCCTCGGCGGCGCACTGGCTCGGCACCGATTCCTTCGGCCGCGACATCGTCTCGCTGCTGCTCGCCGGCGCCCGCTCCACCATCATGGTCGGCGTCATCGCCGTCAGCATCGGTCTAAGTTTCGGCGTCACGCTGGGCCTGATCGCCTCGGCCCGGCGCGGCTGGACCGAAGAGATCATCATGCGCTTCTCCGACTTCACCTTCGCCTTTCCGGCGGTGCTCTCCGCGATCATGCTCGCCGCGGTGGTGGGGCCGGGGATGGTCACCTCGATCGTCGCGATCGGCATTTTCCAGATCCCGACGCTGACCCGGCTGACGCGCGGCTCCGCCAACGCGATCTGGGCGCGCGAATTCGTGCTGGCCGCGCGCGCGGCAGGCAAGGGTGCCTTCCGCATCACCATCGAGCACGTGCTGCCGAATGTTCTGTCGATCCTGATCGTGCAGGTCACCATCCAGTTCGCGCTCGCGATCCTCGCCGAAGCCGCTTTGTCCTATCTCGGCCTCGGCACGCAGCCGCCGCAGCCGTCCTGGGGACGGATGCTGAACGATGCGCAGACGCTGCTGTTCCAGTCGCCGATGCTCGCGGTCTATCCGGGCGCTGCGATCGCGATCGCGGTGCTCGGCCTCAATCTTCTCGGTGACGGATTGCGCGACCTGCTCGATCCCAGACTGGCACGGGAGCGATGACGATGGGCGAGCAACGCGTCATGCCGCTGATCGAGGTTGAAAATCTTGGCGTCCGCCTCAATACCAGCCGCGGGCCGGCGCAGGCCGTGCGCGGCGTCAGCTTTGCCCTGAAGCGCGGCGAGACACTGGGGCTGGTCGGCGAGTCCGGCTGCGGCAAATCGGTCACGGCGATGTCCCTGATGGGGCTGCTGCCCGATAGCGCCGTGGTCTCGGGCAGCATCAAGCTCGACGGCAACGAGCTCGCGCGATTGCCGGATGCGGATTATTGCCGTCTGCGCGGCAACCGCATCAGTATGATCTTCCAGGAGCCGATGACTGCGCTCAATCCGATGCACACGATCGGGCATCAGGTCGCCGAGCCGCTGCGACGTCACAAGAAGCACTCGGCGGCGCAGGCGCGCAAGGAGGCGATCGCCTTGCTCGACCGCGTCGGGCTGCCCGATCCCGCGCGGCGCGTCGATGC
Source organism: Bradyrhizobium sp. CCBAU 11430 (assembly GCF_028128855.1). NCBI lineage: Bacteria > Pseudomonadati > Pseudomonadota > Alphaproteobacteria > Hyphomicrobiales > Nitrobacteraceae > Bradyrhizobium > Bradyrhizobium sp. CCBAU 11430. The sequence continues at coordinate 1,357 of NZ_LBJV01000039.1, read as the reverse complement.
CTATCCGCATCAGTTTTCTGGCGGCCAGCGCCAACGCATCACCATCGCCATGGCGCTCGCCTGCGAGCCGGATCTGTTGATCGCGGACGAGCCGACCACTGCGCTCGACGTCACCATCCAGGGCCAGATCCTCGACCTCATCGCCGATCTCGTCGAGGAGCGCGGCATGTCGATGATCCTGATCTCGCACGATCTCGGCGTCATCGCCGAGAACGTGCAGCGCATGATGGTGATGTATGGCGGCACCGTCGTCGAGAGCGGGCCGACCGACGAGGTGTTTCGCCGGATGGGGCATCCCTATACGCAGGGCCTGTTTCGCGCCCGGCCGAAGCTCGGCGCGCGCAAGGGGACGCGGCTGAAGACGATATCGGGCACCGTGCCGGAGCTCGCAGATCTGGCGGCGGGGTGCACGTTCTCCGACCGATGTCCGTTCGTGATCGATCAATGCCGCGCCGCGCTTCCGCGGATGGTCGACGTCGGACCCGGGCACTTCGTGCGTTGCATCAGGACGAATGTCTCAATGGCTGAGAACGTTGGAGCGGTGACCGCATGACCGCTGCGCCTCTTCTCGACGTGAAGGATCTCGAACAGCGCTACGCCCTGCCGCGGGAAAGCCTGTTCCGTCCGCCGGGGCAGGTGCGCGCGCTCAATGGCGTGAGCGTGCAGGTCGCCGCCGGCAAGAGCCTCGGCGTCGTCGGCGAGTCGGGCTCGGGCAAGTCGACCTTCGCGCGGCTGGTGATGGCGCTGGAGCGGCCGACGTCGGGCCAGGTCGCGCTGCTCGGCCGTGATCTCAATCGCATCTCGGCCGACGAACTGCGTCGCGCCCGGCGCGATTTCCAGATGGTGTTCCAGGACCCCTATGGATCGCTCGATCCGCGCCAGACCGTCGCCCGCATCGTCGCCGAGCCGCTCACCGTGCTGGAAGACGCCGACCGCACCACCTTTCGCGCGCGCGTCGCCGCAGTGCTGCGCCAGGTCGGCTTGCGCGATGCCGACATGGAGAAATATCCGCACGAGTTCTCCGGCGGCCAGCGGCAGCGCATCGCCATTGCACGTGCGCTGATCACCCAGCCGAAGCTCATCGTCGCCGACGAGCCGGTCTCCGCGCTCGACGTCTCCGTGCAGGCGCAGGTGCTGAACCTGATGCAGGATCTGCAGGAGCAGTTTGGCCTGAGCTACATCCTGATCAGCCATGACCTCGCCGTCGTCGACTATCTTTGCGACGAGGTCGCGGTGATGTATCTCGGCCGCATCGTCGAGCAGGGCCGGCCCGAAGACCTGTTCGAGCATTGCGCCCATCCCTATACGCGGGCGCTGCTGGAGGCGGTGCCGCGGGCGCGCGCCGGCGGCGGCCGGC
>NZ_LBJV01000038.1:0-44718 GCF_028128855.1 Bradyrhizobium sp. CCBAU 11430 | reverse complement strand
ACGCAGGGACCCATACCGCGTGATCTAACTGTGATCCGCCGTATTCGTACCGGCGAAATTATCTAACGGTCTTCGCCAAACTCCTCCCTGTGGTTATGGATCCCGGATCTGCGCTTCGCTTGTCCGGGACGACACCGGTGTTTGCGGCGCCAACATCGTGCCCTCCCCCGCCCCCGAATCGCCGGAATATTTCGGCTTGTTAATGCGCCTGCGCCCTTGGCAGGGGGAAAGCCTGTTCCCATGTCCTGCCTCGAGGGTTTTTCCCTCTGTTTCCCCCTTGGGAGGACGGATCATGTCGTACGACTCGGGCAATTCAGGAGCCTGGCGCAATGACGGCGGGGCGCAGCCGCACGCCTACGACCCCTATCTGCACCCGGAGCTGTTCCGTGGCGTTGCGACGCGGCGCGTGTTTGCCTTCCTGATCGACATGGTCGTGATCTCGGTGCCTGTGATCCTCGGCTACATCTTCATCGCATTGTTTGGCGTGGTCACGCTCGGCATCGGCTGGGCGCTGTTCTGGCTGGCCTGGCCGGCCTCCGTGATCTGGGCGATCGTCTATTACGGCGCTTGTATCGGTGGTCCCTCCTCCGCGACGATCGGGATGCGGGTGATGGATCTGGAGCTGCGCACCTGGTACGGCGCACCCGGCTATTTCGTGCTGGGCGCCACCCATGCCGTGCTGTTCTGGGTGTCGGTCTCGTTCCTGACGCCCTTCGTGGTGCTGCTCGGCCTGTTCAACGGCCGCCGGCGCCTGCTGCAGGATTTCGTGCTGGGAACGGTCGTGATCAACAATTCCGTCCGCGCGCCGGTGCCGCAGGCCGCGAGGACCTGGTGATCAACGGCCTACTAACCGGGATCCTCTAAGCTGACTGCTGACCTGACTTGCCAAGCTGACCAATTGACCGGGGGCTTCCGTAGCGCGATGCTGATACTCACTTCGGAGGCCCACGACGTCCCTTGACCCAGCACTCGCGCGATACCCCCCAATTTTACCTTACGGCGCCGTCCCCCTGCCCGTATCTGCCGGGTCGGCATGAGCGCAAGGTGTTCACGCACCTCGTGGGAGAGCGCGCCGGTGACCTCAACGACCTCCTGACCCATGGCGGCTTCCGCCGCAGCCAGTCGATCGCCTACCGGCCGGCCTGCGACCAGTGTCGCGCCTGCGTCTCGGTCCGGGTCGTCGCCAACGAGTTCCGCCCCTCCCGCAACTTCCGCAAGGTGATGGCGCGCAACTCCGACATCATCGGCGAGCAGCGCAGCGCGGTGCCGACCTCCGAGCAATATTCGGTGTTCCGCGCCTATCTCGACGCCCGCCACCGCCATGGCGGCATGGCCGACATGACCGTGCTCGACTACGCCATGATGGTCGAGGACAGCCATGTCGAGACCCGCATCATCGAATACCGCAAGCGCGGCCCCGACAGCGGCATCACCGGCCGTGGCGAGGAGCTGATCGCGGTCGCGCTGACCGACGTGCTCAGCGACGGCCTGTCGATGGTCTATTCGTTCTTCGAGCCGGGCCAGGTCAGCCGCTCGATGGGCACCTTCATGATCCTCGACCACATCGCCCGCGCCCGCCGGCAGGGGCTGCCTTACGTCTATCTCGGCTACTGGATCGAGGGCTCGAAGAAGATGGACTACAAGGCCCGCTTCCTGCCGCAGCAGCGCCTCGCGCCCTCGGGCTGGCTGCGCGTCGACGCACAGGGCGACGCGGCGTCCGAGCCGCAGGATTGACCTCACGTTGCCCCGTCCGGTCCCGCGCCGGCTTTCAGGGCGCCAAGGCTACGACGGCCTCTGAGCCGACCGCCTTCGAACTGCCCTCGCAGCCGAGGATGAATTTGAGCGCAGAGATGCCGGGAAGGAAGAAATAGCCTCCCCCCAGCGTCTGCGTAAACGCGGCCAGGGACACTTCCTCGCCGCTTGCCAATCCCGGCATGGAGAAGCTCCTGGTGGCAGCGGGCTTGCCGACGAGAGGGTCGTCCTGGTCGTTAAGGCAGACGAACCGGGGATTTCGCAACCAGCGCTGGTAGATGAACTCGAACTGCCGCTCGAGATCGGCGTTGCAGGCGATGAAGAAAATGCCCTTGCGCGGCTTTTCGTTCGCAACCTCCTCGCGATAGGGCCGCCCCCGGCGCAGCAGCCGGTGCAGCTTGACCGACTTGATGCTCGATTGCACGTCGATGCCGAGCGTATCCCTCGGATTGACCCGGCGGATATGGGCTCCCTTCGGACAGCCAAACCCGTTCGCGTCGTCGACACGAAAGCGAAATGCATCGGCTTCCGAATCCGAAATCGGAACGCCGGGACTGCCCTGCCACGACAATGGCTTTCCATCCCTTCGACGGCCCATCATCTTCTCGCAGACAGCCTCGCCGTACACCGCTTCAAATTTCGCGAACGCGTCGACATCCTGCTCGATCTGGCGAACCGCGAGATAGGTCCCGTTCAGCGCGAAGCGGCCGCTCGTATACGTGGCGTCGCCGGGCCATCGCTTGACGTTGGGGCAATAGGTCAGCTCGTCGTATTCGTTGCGATAGCCCAGGATGAATTCGCCCGGAGCGACGACGCGGTCCTCGTACAGGATGCCGGCATCCCGCCTGATCTTCTTGCGCTCGGCGCCGCGCTCTTCCCTGAGCTCGCTGATCACGGGCTGCGCGAGGCCATCGCGAAACCCGAAGGACTCATACAATCTTTCTTCCTCGTCGCCCGCCTTTTGCTGGAAGGCGCAGGGATCGTTGTCGACCTTGATGACATCGAACACATCAGGATCAGGATCCAGTTCTGCCGACTTCTCCGGCGCGCTCGCCATCTCGGCAGCGCTCCGTCGCATTCTCCATTCGCCAACCAGGACATGCACGGGGCCGCCGGCACCGCCTTCAACATCGGACCAGCGCCATTCTCGCGGACTGTCCCTCAACAGCAACGCGCGCAGGTCGCAGCCCATGCCGCTGCTGAACGGGGACGGGAACGGATGCGCAGCAGTCTCGTCGCATCCGAGCTTTGCCAGTCCCAAATAGCTGAAAGCGATCGCGACGGCATCGTCGACGGGATGCTTCCTCGATTTCCTGACATCGGCGGCACTGACGACCAGTTTCTTGTCGACGAGCTCTGCGAGCCACGCTCGCGCATCGTCCTCGCGGCCAGACTTGATCGTCAGCAGCCAGAAGCGGCTGGTCTTCAACCAGCCATAACCGCTTCCGAGCATTCCCTGAATGTCCGCGAGCTGTTCGGAAAGATGCGAGGCCTTCATGTTTCGATCGCCCTCATGATGAAGTCGTCGTTCCTGTCGTTGCGCTCGCCGAACAGGGCGTCGCGCAGCCCGGTCGCGAGGTCGATCTCCTCGATCGTCGCGTTGCACGCATCGAAGCGATACATGTGCGGAAGCATGCTGTCGCGGGCGTAGGACTTGAATTTCAACTCGCACTTCACGCCGCGAAAAAGCACGAAACGCGTCGGCGGAAAATCGCGCGGCACCTTGATGTCCGGCTGCCCGACCGCCGCCGATCCCCGCGGCCTCAGCGTCGTCCATCGCCAGGCCAACGTCGTCCCTATCGTCGCGCCGTTGATGAAATCGTCGAGGTAACCGCCGAAATTGCCGTCATAGTTCGAGCAGAATAGAAAGCGCCGACCGTCCTCGATAATGTGCCAATGGCCAAAATGGATACCCGGTGCATCACCGAGCCGCCCCTCGGTGAAGAACACCCGCCCAAAGAACGTCACGACGCGCAGGGACACGCGGATCCACCAGGCGCTCCAGCCGTTCGGGCTGCGGATATCGGTCAGGCTGACCATGTGCGCGGTCCCACTGGCCAACAGCGCTTCGCACTGGTCGATTGACGGATGAACCTGCTGGGCCCGGGCGACATCGTCTTCGTAGGGATGAAAGAACCACTTGCTCAAGGTCGCAAACCGGCGATTGATCCAGGAGAAAAAGGACCCGATGCAGAGCAGCGCGACGATCGCGAGCACGCCGAAGAGGGCGAGCTCCCATCCCGGAACCCGCGCGGTCAAAGCCTCGATCCCTTCCATGATCGGCTTGGGATAGAAGACGAAGACCACCGCACACGCCACGATGGCGAGGAGCAACGGGACGACCACGATCCAGCCGACAACACGGGTGGAGAATGACGACCACGTCTCGGTCGGTCGTTCGAGTTCGCGGCGGACGCTGTCCACCCAGCGCCGCCACGGCGCGAACAGGGCCGGCAGCGCGACCAGGAGCAGCCATCCCAGGAACAGCAGCCCGACAAAGGCGAGCAGTGCCCTGATGCTCGCCCACACGATCCACATGCTCACACTGCTGATGACGTCCACCACGGACTGCACCGGGGGATAGGATGCGCCGACGAACCAGGTGATGGCGCCGAACAGCCCGCGCGGCAGCGCGCCCAGGAGCCAGACGAGGGCCAGCCACAAGCCGAAAACCACGAGCCCATAGCCGACCTTTGCGGAGATGCTCGCACCCCTCCCGCGCCAATAGGAGCGCGGCGCAGGCTGCATCGCCCAGTCGAAGCGCGGGTCCTGGAATGCCCGCTGCGCCAGCGCAAGCGCGAACGATGCACGATCATCGCCGTACATGGCTCTCAACTTGCGTCCCTCATCCCGGGTCCATATCAGGAGATCGTGCTCCTTTTTGATCTGCCGGGCCGTTCTGTCGCGAGGACCGACGAAGCCGCCATCGGCGAGACTGAGCCACCCGATCAGCTTGTCGAACAATTGCCCGTTGCGCGCGCTCACCAGCGGAGGCCCGCCGCCGGGCCAATAGGAGCTGAAGAGCGACCACATCGCGCCGCTGGGATGATGGACCAGCCTGTACAGCATGTCCTTGGGATCGATGCCTTCCTCGACGGCAAGCTCGAGCATCAGCGACGGCGCCTGCTCCTGTGCGTCCGTGCGCGCCGGCAACAGGGCGATGGACGCGAACTGAATGACCGCAACGTCCTGAAGAAGTGCATTCAGCGCGGACTGCATGTCTCCGGAGTCCGAAAAATCCACCGCGCCGCGCCAGCCTGGCGCAATGATGCAGATCATCTGCTGCCGGACCATTTTGAGCATGGATTGTCCTTCCAATCCGTCAGACGAAGTTCACGCGCATGCGAGACATCAGCGGGCCGTCATAGGCGATGGCCTTGCCCTCGCCCCGCGTGAGCCGCAACTCGGGCAGGATCAGCAGACCAATCAGCGCACTCGTCAGGATCTCGACCGCGTAATCCTTGGCGGGACATTGGCGGGTGCCGTATCCGAACATCAGCCAGCGCAAATCCTGGTGCGGCCCCCAATTGCGGGCGGGACAGAACCGACCGCTCTTCTTGACCACCCTGGAATCGAACAGGGCGGCGATCGACCAGATCGCCATCTTGCCGCCAGCGGAGCACGGCGCGTTGTGCCGCGCCCCGGTCTCGAATTCCGTATCGCGCGGCACGTCGCGCGCGAGCAGCGGAAAGATGGGTCGAAAGCGCATGAGCTCGAGCATGTGCTCGCGCACCAGATCGCGGAACTTGGCGTCTTGCCAAACGCCGGCCGGCCCGAGCCGCTGGGCTTCGGCCCGCAAGGCCCGGTGAACCCTGGAGCGCCCGAGCAACTCCTGCACGGCCAGTGCCCCCGACTGCACCGTGACCGGATGCGAAATCCAGGCAAGACCGGCGGCATTCCGCGTGATGGTGCTGGCGGTGCTCTGGACACCCCAAGCCTGTTCGATGTCGCGGCTCACGGCGGCGATACGTGCCCGCAACGCATCCGAGCAGAGTTCCGCCCGTCGCTGAACCCTCAGCGTCGCAGTGCTTCCGGCAAGCAGCTGGCCTGCGACGTACCTGATTTCCAGGAGATATTGCCGTTGCAGCCCGGGATCGTTGACGTTGCCATGCGCGCCCGCCACCACCTTGCCCGTTGCCGCCCCGAACAGTGGATCCATTGCTCGAAACACGATCCACATCAGGTAATCGTCAATGAGGTCGAACGACTTGTTCGTCCCGAGCTGCCCAAGCTGCTGGACGCGTCGCTGAACCTCCTGATCGGCCGCGGCCGGCAGGCTCGCAGCCAGCAAAGCCAACCGGTCATCGAGCAGACGCCTGTCGTCGTGGTAGGTAGGACCCGGATCCATGCCAATCAGGTAATCGCCGGCGGCCAGATTGGCCGCATGAGCGGAGTTCGAGAAACTCTGCGGCCTGGTCAGCACACCCTTGACCGCACTGGCGCGTGCCGCCATGCCGAACCAGCCGCCCGCGAACGGCCAAAGCCGAAACAGGGCACCGACGGCTCGCAATGCCCTCGGACGGCGATTGGCCCAACAGAAGATCCCATAGGAGAGGCTGCGGAGCCCCGGCGGCATTGCATCAGGAGTGCCAGCTGAGATTTTCATGCTGCGTACCCGTCCTTCCGCCGATCTGCGAGCGCCGCAGCGGCCCGTTTCCGGTAGTGAGGCATGCCCAGACGCTCCGCCGCCTCGGCGGTTCGCTTGAAATGCGCTTCGGCCCCGGCCTGATCGCCGGCCTGCCGCAGCGTTTCGGCGAGCTCGTACAGGGCTTCGGTCTGGTGTCCGTATTCCTCGGCGGCCTGCTCGACCGCCTTGCGTCCGACAGCGATCGCATCGTCCAGTCGTCCGAGCTTGCGATAGGCGACACCCAGGCTCACGCGCATGAACGTCCTGCCATAGGGGCCGGCCGCCTCGTAGATGCGATCGGCGAACCCCTTCTCCAGCATGGGCACCGCTTCGGCAGCCTTGCCATTGCGCGCCAGCGCGCTGCCGAGAACGCCGGTGCACACGGACAGCATCGTCGGCACGTTGTGCGTCATGCATTGCTGCACACCCGTGCGCATCAGGGACTCGGCACGGTCGAGCTCCTCGCGTTCGACCCAGATCTGCGATTGGACCGTGTCGATCAACAGACGGGAATATGGGTGATCGATGTTCGACAGAATCTCATAGCTCTTGGCGCAGAAATCGTCCGCGGCGCCGCCATCCCCGAGGCGCCACAGCGTGCTGGCATGAAATGCGTACAGGTTGATGATCGGAATCGCAGCCCAGCCGGACTGGACATAATGCGCCGACAATTCCGGTTCGTAGTCCGACAGCAGGATGTGACCTTCGGCCGCCGCGTCCGCGTACCGCCCGAGCGCATGCAGATGCATGAGGCGGGTCTGATGCGCCGCCATCATCATGTGACGACGCTGTGCGAGGCGAGCCGCTTCCAGTCCCTGCGAAGCGTAGCCCAGACCTTGCTCGAAACGTCCGCGCATCCACAGAAACACCGCCGTCTCGGTCGAAACCGCCGCCCTTGCACGCTGATCGTTCAGTTGCACGGCGATGGCTTCAGCCCGCTCCATGTTGTCGAAGATCTCGTCGATCTGCCCGAGAGCCAGCATTGCGCCAATGGCCTCCAGCCGAAGCGCGAGCTCCAGGGTCTGGGCGGTCGTCGCGCCCTCGACGCGCCGTGCCGCCTGGATGCCCTTCTCCAGCAGTTGGACGGCCTCCTGATTGGCCGAGCGCGAGATGGCACGAGCCATCGACTTGACGGCGAATCTTGCCGCCTGCTCCCATTCCTCGCCCCCGAAGGCATGATGCGCCAGTGCCGGCGCGGCATCGACATCGGCGGCCCCGGGCTGGGCGTGCAGCGCCAGGAAGGCCTGGCGATGAAGTGCCTTGAGCCTGGCGCGCGTGAGCACCCCGAGCACGACGTCACGGACCAGCGCATGGCGGAACGCGAAGGCGTGCGATCCGTGCGAGCCCCTCGCCTGATCCGGACTCGTCAGCAATCCGGACGCGACACAAAGGCCTAGCAGTTCTTCGGCGCGCTCGAGGTCCACGGCCTGCATCGCCGCAACCAAATCGTGCGTGATGGGATCGCCCAGGATGGCCGCAGCTTCGAGCGCCGATTTTGCGGCTTCGGGCAGCCTGTCGACCCGCGCCCCGATCACCGCCGCAATGGAGCCCGGCACGCGCAGCTCTCCGAAAGGCCTCTGCAAACGGTAGGCGCCCGGGGTCCCTTCCAACGACCCGTCATCGATCAGCGTGAAGACCAGTTGCTCCAGGAAGAAGGGATTGCCGTCGGCACGCGCGACCAGTTCGGTCATGACGCCGAGCACGGACGGATCATCGCCGAGACAGGCGCGCGCGAGCTGGAGCATTTCTCCGTCGCCCAGCGGCTCGATCACGCGCTCGGAAAACCAGGATGCTCGACGCCACTGATGGTCGAAATCCGGGCGATAGGTGACGCAAATCAGGACCGGCAGCGCCTGAAGTTTGGGAAGCAGGCCCTCGAACAGCCGCCGGCTCTCGCGGTCGGCCAGGAAGACGTCCTCGAGCACGAGCAGGAACGCGCCGGACCGCACGCGTCTGCGCACGAGCCAGAGCAGCGCCTCGCCGATCCGGCGCCGTCGTTGCGCCGGGTTCAGCGCCAGCCAGGCCTCATCCGGCGCCGCAAGTCCCAAGAGATCATTGACCGCCGCCAGATGCTCGGCGCCGTCATCGGGCCATTTCGCGATCAACGTCTGCTTGGCGGAATGCCGAATGTCCGCCGCGCTGGTTTGCGGAAGCCCGACCAAACTTGCGGTCAGATCGGTGGCGGTGCTGTAGGCCCGCGTGCTCGCATATCCTCTCGCCTGGGAAAAGCAGACTTCAACCCCCTCCCGCGCGAGGCTGTCCATCCAGTCGACGATCAGGCGCGACTTGCCGATCCCGGCATCGCCGCACAACCCGACGGTTCGCATTCCGGACCTTTGAACGGTCTCCAGGGCCCCTTCCAGGATCCTCAACGTGTCTTCGCGTCCGATCAGAGGCGCCCAGCGCTGTTTCCGCGTCAACGGCGCTGCCGCCGAACTTTCGGTCTCGACCACGACTTCATGCACTTCGATCGGATCATCCAGTCCGCGCACGATCCGCACGCCGGCCGTACGCGTGTCGATCTGCTGCGCGACCAGCCGCTGCGTCGCGGCGCTGATCAGGATGCCTCCGGGCGGCGCCATCTTCTCAAGCCGCGAGGCGAGATGGATTGTCTTTCCGTCCGCGCCGTAATGGGACCACCGGTATTGTCCGACGATACCGACCAGCACCTCGCCCGAATTGATACCGATGCGCAGCGTCGGGCTCACAACGCCTCCGACGTCATGGGCCGGAATGGATGCTCTCTGCATCTTGAGAGCGGCAAGGCACGCCCGCAGGGCGTGGTCTTCCTGCGCCACGGGCGCGCCGAACAAGGCGACGAGGCCGTCGCCGAGCAACTGGCTCACCGTGCCGCCATAGGTCTCGACCGCCTCAGCCAGCCGGTCCAGTGCCCTGCCGAGATAGGCGCGGGCTTCCTCGGGGTCGACATGCTGCAAAAGGGAGGTCGAGTTGCAGACGTCGACGAACAGCACGCTGACCTGCTTGTTTTCAGTCAGCATCTGCGAGCGAACGGGAAGATGATGGTGCAGCTGGACGACGTGCGCATCGCGCTCCGGGGCGCCCGGCTCCTCCGCGTTACGATTGAGACTCGCGCCACATTGAGAGCAGAAGCGATGCTCGCGGGAAATACGGGCTGAACAAGCGGGACACCTGGTCACGGCAGCACACACTCATCAATGACTTGAACGAAATTACCAACGCGTTCTGGCTTGAACATCGCCCCTTCGGGGCGCGAACCCGCTCAGCAGAAAAACAAGCTGTCGATCAATCCAAACGATCAAACCAAAAATTTCGTGCGCCAACTATATTCGCGCACAACCGATAGATGAGCCCGGAGATTTGCAGTGGCCGCTCTTGGTCCGGCGCAGGACCCGCCGATCATCCCGCCGGAAGCAAAATCAATGCTGAAACAGGGGTTATTATTGTACGCCCGGTCAGCAATTGCAACTAGTATACGCGCGCCGCACAGATTGAAAAGTGACAGTTTGCCAAATCGAGTTCCGACGCCAGGTTTTGCAACCCCTGCGCGCGAAACGGAAGCAACGTCGCCAGCCAACACATCAAACCGGGCAGACGCTCGCTTTCGCAAAGGTCATGCTCGCTGCCTGATCGGGGGGCCGTCCGGGCAAGGCTCACTTGAACGGGCCGGACAGATAGCCGCCGCCCTCACCCGAACAGCGTATCCACCAGCAGCTTCACGTTCAAAATCACGATGACGCCCGCGACGATCCACGCGATCGCCGCGATATATCCCGGAATCGCGAACTGCCCCATCTTGCGACGGTCGGAGACGAAGCGGACCAGCGGGATCACCGCAAAGGGCAACTGCATCGACAGCACGACCTGGCTGAACACCAGCAGATCCGCCGTGCCGCGCTCGCCATAGATCGCCGTAACAACGATCACCGGAACGATGGCGATGCCACGCGTGAGCAGGCGGCGCGCCCAGCTCGGCAGACGCAGGTCGAGAAAGCCTTCCATCACGATCTGGCCGGCGAGCGTCGCCGTCACCGTCGAGTTGAGGCCGGAGGCGAGCAGCGCCACCGCGAACAGCGTCGAGGCGATGCCGAGGCCGAGCAGCGGCGATAGCAGCTCGAAGGCCTGGCCGATCTCGGCAACGTCGGAATGGCCGCTCTTGTGGAAGGTTGCGGCTGCGACCACCAGGATCGCGGCATTGATGAACAGCGCCAGCATCAGGGCGATGGTCGAGTCCGTCGTCGCCCATTTGATCGCCTCGCGCCGGCCGGTGTCGTTGCGCTCATAGGCGCGCGTCTGCACGATCGAGGAATGCAAATAGAGATTATGCGGCATCACCGTCGCGCCGATGATGCCGATCGCGATGTAGAGCATTTCCGGGTTGGTGAAAATCTCGCTCTTCGGCATGAAGCCGTGCAGGACCTCCGCCACCGGCGGCGCCGCAGCCACGATCTGGACCGCGAAGCAGACCGCGATCACCGCCAGCAGCGCGATGACGAAGGCTTCAAGGAAACGGAAGCCGCGGTTCATCAGGAGCAGCAGCAGGAAGGCATCGAGCGCCGCGAGCAGCGCGCCGCCGATCAGGGGAATGCCGAACAGGAGTTTGAGCGCGATCGCCGTGCCGATGACCTCTGCGAGATCGCAGGCGATGATCGCCGCCTCGCAGGCCAGCCAGAGCAGCAAATTCACCGCCGGCGAATAGGTGGCGCGGCAGGCCTGCGCAAGGTCGCGGTCGGTGACGATGCCGAGCCGTGCCGCCAGCGACTGCAGCAGGATCGCCATCAAATTCGAAAGCAGGATGACCGACAGCAGCGTGTAGCCGAATTTGGAGCCACCGGCGAGGTCGGTCGCCCAATTGCCGGGGTCCATGTAGCCGACTGAGACCAGATAGCCTGGGCCGACAAAGGCGAGCAGCCGGCGCCACCAGCGGCCAGCGGCCGGAACGGCGACCGTGGCGTTGACCTCGGCGAGACTTTTGGTGACGGGCGCATCAGCGCGCCAGCCGGCGGCGTCGGGACTCAAATCAGGCGATCGGGCATCCATGGGGCGAGAATACCGAAATCGAGTCTTATTGCAACTCATTTGCAACTGCATCTAGCGGCATGGGTTCCCGTTCCTGCCGTTATTCGCCGCCGTGTCGGGAAGCGGGTGGGTTTGACGGCCGTTGGCGCCGGATACTGGCGCCTACCCGACTTTGCAGGAAATGAGCCATGTCAAACCCGCCTCGCCTCCCCGACACCTTTGGCCGCCTCGCCTGGTCCAACCTCGCGGCGCAGTCAGCCGAGCAGATCGCGTTGGCCGCAGCTCCCATCGTCGCCGTGCTCACGCTCGGGGTCGCCGAAGGCCAGACCGGCCTGTTGCAGACCGCACTGACCCTGCCCTTCGTGCTGTTCGCGATCCCGGCCGGCCTGCTCGCCGACCGCATCTCGCGTCGCTCGCTGATGGCCGGGGCCGAGGCGCTGCGGGCGGTGGCCCTCGGGACAATCGTGCTGCTGCTCGCGCTCGGCGCCCTCAATCTTCCGCTGCTGGCGCTGCTCGGCTTCGCAGCCGTGTGCGGCACAGTGGTCTACAGCGTGGCCGCGCCGGCGCTGGTGCCGTCCTTGGTCAGCTCCGACCTCCTGCCGGCGGCGAATGCGCGCATCGAGCTGGCGCGAACCGTCGCCTTCGCAAGCGGACCCGCCCTCGGCGGCGCACTGGTGGGATGGTGGGGCGCCAGCCCGGCCTTCGGCTTTGCCGCGGCGCTCTCGGCCATCGCTGTCGTGCTGCTCTCGGGCATCTTTGAACCCGCGCGTGCCCCCGCCCCGCGGCGCCATCCGCTCCAGGACATTCGCGAAGGCGCGGCCTTCGTATTCCACCATCCGCTGCTGCGGCCGGTGTTCATCACCCAGTTCATCTTCAACACCGGCTGGTTCCTGCAGATCGCGGTGTTCGTGCCCTATGCCGTGCGCCATCTCGGCCTCACCGCCGCCGGCGTCGGCACGGTGCTGACCATGTACGGCGTCGGCATGGTGATCGGCGCGCTGTTCGCAACGCGCGTGATGCAGCGGCTCGCGTTCGGCACCGTCGTCGGCCTCGGCCCGGTCACGGGTTTCGTTGCAGCTGTTGTGATGGCGCTGACGGTACTGATCCCCTCGCCCTGGCTCGCGGCGTTGAGCTTCTTCCTGCTCGGCGTCGGGCCGATCCTGTGGGTGATCTCGACCACGACGCTGCGCCAGTCGGTGACGCCGCCGCGCCTCTTGGGCCGCGTCTCCGCCATCAACATCATGAGCTACGGTGCCCGCCCGCTCGGCTCGGCGCTGGGCGCGATCGTCGGCGGCCTCTGGAGCGCGGAAGCCTGCCTTTATCTCGCGGCCGCCGTATTCGGCGTGCAGGCGCTGGTGATCTGGCTGTCGCCGGCCGTGGCGCTGGACCGGCAGCCGGACATGGTGGGGGATGAGGTGGCGGTGCGCTGCTAGTTACGCCGACATTGCGAGGAGCTCTTCGCGACGAAGCAATCCAGAATCCCTCCGTAGAAAGACCCTGGATTGCTTCGCTGCGCTCGCACTGACGGTGTGTGTTTGCTGCAGCCGGGCTAATTCGCCAGATATCGCTCGTAGCTCCCCGTCACAGGCTCGCTGGCATCGACCTCGGGATCGAGCGTGTAGAGATCCTGCGCGCGGCCGATGCCGCGTAGCGCGTAGCGGCCGGTGGACACGAGATAGCGCCGGCCGGCGGCATCCAGGCCCTTGTAGAATTCCGCCGATGCCAGCAGCTCGCGGTCGACCGAGCGGCTCATCGAGGCGATGCGGCTGACTTCGTTCACCGTCGGCCCGACAACCGTGAAATCGAGCCGGTCCTCGCTGCCGATATTGCCGTAGAAGACCTCGCCGACATGCAGGCCGATATAGGCCGACGTGGTGGGACGGCCGTCGGCCTCCCGCCGCCGGTTCAGCGCCGCGACGTTCTTGCGGAACAGATGCTCGGCGCGGAGCGCAGCGCGCCGCGCATCCGCCATGTCCTCACCCCAGAACATCGCGAGCACGCCGTCGCCGATCAGCTTGAGCACGTCGCCGCCGGCCTCGTGGATCGCGTCGATCACGGCCTGCGCATAATCGTTGAGGAACGGGATGATCTCGTCGGGGCCGATGCTCTCGCTGATTCCGGTCGAGCCGCGCAGATCGGAGTACCAGAGCACGGCGTTGATGCGCTCGGTGACGCCGCGCGAGATGCGGCCGCGCAGCACCTGCTCGGAGGCGTCGCGGCCGAGATAGACGCGCCCGAGCGTGCGCGCGATGTCGACCTGCTGCGCCGATTTGATCGCGAGCCCCAGCACCGGGACGAGATCGCGCAGCGCCTCCAGCTCACCCTCGCTGAAGCCGCTGTCGCGGCGCGTGGTCCAGCAGGAATAGAGGCAGTCCATCAGGCCGAGCGCGCCGTTCTCGCCGAAGCGGTGCACGAAGGCGAGATAGTGCTTGTGGCCCTTTTCGGCGAGCTCGCCGATCTGCGAGAAATCCATCGACGGCGCGTCGGCCAGATCGATCACCATCTCGTCGTGGCCGTGCTCCAGCATGTGGAAGAACACCGAGCGGCGCCAGCTTGCGGCGGCGTCGCCCTCGGCGGTCGAGCCGTATTCGAACGCGTCGCTCTCGTTGCTGGGACGGTCGCTCCAGCGGAAGCCGCGGCCCTCGTAGATCGGATGCAGCGTGTCGATCACGACCAGCGCACGCGACAGCTCCAGCCCTTCGGCGCGGCAGCGCTCGCAGAAGCCGCGGAGCAGGTCGATTTCGGGAAGGCCCGTGAGCCCCTGGCCGGTCAGCCAGTTCATCAGCGCAAGGCGCGAGGTCAATTGCATACGCCATTATGGCGTGCATTCGTGACGAGCGGAAGGCCACGCGCGAACGTCATGCAACCAAGGCGCCCGCCTGCAGCAGGTCGAATATGCCGCAACCGCTGTTGACGCACTGTCGTGCCGGCTGCAAATGGAACCGATGTCCCTGCCGACCAGAAATACAAGACTATGAGCCAGCGCCAGCTTCCGATCATCCTGGCGCTCGGGACCACGCAGACCCTGGCCTGGGCGTCCAGCTATTATCTGCCGGCGCTGATCGCCGATCCCATGGCGCGCGACCTCGGCGTCTCCTCCAACTGGATCTTTGGCGCGTTCTCGGCCTCGCTGGTGATCTCGGCGATGCTCGGCCCGCGCATCGGGCGTCAGATCGATCTTGTCGGCGGCCGGCAGGTGCTGTCGGCTTCGAACCTGACGATTGCCGCCGGCCTCGCGCTGCTTGGCTTCGCGCATTCCGTCCCGGTGATGGTGATCGCCTGGCTCGTGCTCGGAATCGGAATGGCGATGGGGCTCTACGACGCCGCCTTCGCCGCCCTGGGGCGCATTTACGGCACCGAGGCGCGCAGGCCCATCACGGGTATCACGCTGATGGCGGGCTTCGCCTCCACCGTCGGCTGGCCGCTCACGGCCTGGGGCCTGTCGCATATCGGCTGGCGCGAGACCTGCTTTGCCTGGGCGGCCGCCAACATCCTGATCGGCCTGCCGCTCAATTTCTTCGTGCTGCCGACGATCAAGGGCGCCAAGCAGGCGGCGGCCACGGCGGAAAAACCGCATCTGCCGCTCGACCGCACCATGATCCTGCTCGCCTTCATCTTCGCGGCGGTCTGGACCGTCACCGGCGCGATGGCCGCGCATTTCCCCCGCATCCTCGAGACGACGGGCGCAACGCCGGTCGAGGCGATCGCGGCCGGCGCGCTGATCGGCCCGGCGCAAGTCGGCGCGCGCATCCTGGAGGCCGGCTTCCTCAGCCGCTTCCATCCGTTGTGGTCGACCCGGCTCGCCTGCCTCACCCACCCGATCGGCGCGGTGATCGTTGCGATCTTCGGCGGCGCCGCGGCGAGCGCGTTCGCGCTGTTCCACGGCTCGGGCAACGGCATCTTGACGATCGCGCGCGGCACGCTGCCGCTGTCGATTTTCGGCCCGAAGGATTTCGGCTACCGTCTCGGCATCATCGGCGCGCCGGCACGCATGGCGCAGGCGGTGGCGCCGCTGACCTTCGGCCTGCTGATCGACCTCATGGGCGCCAAGGTGCTGATCGTCTCGTCCGCGCTCAGCCTGTCGGCGCTGGCGGCGCTGTTCCTGGTTCGCACCAAGCCGCGGCCCGATTGACCATGCCCGAGGTTTCAAGCACAAGCGGGCCATGACCGAGGACGCTGGCCCGCCCCGCACATTCAAAAGCCTCCTGCGCTGGGCCACCACCCCGCCGCAGGCCTGGGGCGTCTACCTCCTCGCCCTCCTCTTGATCTGGCTGATCTCATTCTACGCCGGCACCCTCAAGCCCAAGAAGACGCCGGACGCGAGCCCGCCCACAGTGACGGCACCAAAAACCTAAGCCGGCTAATCGTAAAACTCCGGCGCCATTTTCTGACTGTCGCGCTGGGCCTTGTCGTGGTTGATCCAGAGCTGCGCCTTCTCCTTGGCCAGCGTGTCGGCGATCTTCTGCATCGAGGCTGCGCTCTGGTCCTTGTTGACGTTCATGCTGGGGACGCGGCGGTTGTCCCAATTATCCTTAAAATGGACGGCGTCGCCCGACAGCACCACCGCGCCGGTCTTCGGCAGTTTCACCAGCAGCGACTGGTGTCCGGGCGTGTGGCCGGGCGTCGACAGGATGGTCACGCTGCCGTCGCCGAAGACGTCCTTGTCGCCTGTGAGCAGCTCCACCGGGTGCGAGGGCTTGAAGCGCGGCTCGTTGTTGGCGCCGGGCCAATCATATTCTGCCTTCTGCACGTAGAGCGTCGCCTGCGGGAACAGCTCGACATTGCCGGTGTGGTCCGGGTGCGTGTGCGAGACCGCCATCGCCTTGACGTCATCGGGCTTCAGCCCAAGCTGTTCGATCTGGGCGGCAAGCGTCTTCGGCCGGCGCGAGGTGACGGCCTTGGGATCGGCGGGCACGAGACCATTGGGCATGCTTGCGACGGAATCGGCGATGCCGGTGTCCCACAGGAACCAGCCCTTGCTGTGCTTGACGAGATAGCAGGTGTCGACGAAGTCCATCGTCTTGCCTTCGTTCAAGCCTGGCGTCCAGCGCGAGATATCGCCTGCGGTGCCCTCGCCGCAGTTGAGCACATAGAGCTTCTCGACGCCGGCCTTTTCCGATTGCGCCAGCGCCGCGGAACCGGACAAAGCGAGTGCAGCGATGGCGACAGCGAACGTGATCCTGGGCATCATTGTTCCTCCGGTAGAGCTATGCGGGCTGCGACCGAGGATCAACCCCGGCCGCGCCGCGGAATTCCGCTTGCGCGGTTCACGTCAATGCGGGCATGTCTCGACCTCCACCGTGATGTGGCTGAGGCCCTTCAATCCGGCGAGCCGCCGCTTGTAGACCGCCGGCTGCTTCGGCTTGTCGGACACCACCGAGAGCAGGACGGCACAATGGCCGGGGCCGACCTGCCAGAGATGCAGGTCGGTGACGCGGTCGTCGCCGACCTCCATGCGCGCCCGGATCACCCGCTCCAGCTTCTCGTCGGCGCGCACGTCGAGCAGCACCGCGCCTGACGTCTTGATCAGTCCGAACGCCCAGCTCGCGATCACCACGCTGCCGATCAGGCCGACCGCCGGATCGGCCCAGACCCATCCCGAATACATGGCGACAGCAAGAGCTGCGATCGCCAGCACCGAGGTCGCGGCATCGGCCATGACATGGACATAGGCCGCGCGAAGATTGTTGTCGTGATGATGGTGATGGCCGTGGTGATCATGGTCGTGGGCGTCATGTGCATGGCTGTGGCCGTGATGGTGATGATCGTGGCTGTCGCGCAGCAGCCACGCGCTGGCGAGATTGACGCACAGTCCGAGGGCGGCCACCGCGATCGCCTCGCCATAGACGATCGGCACCGGATTGATCAGCCGCAGCACGCTCTCATAGGAAATCTCGACCGCGATCAGGCCGAGGATGATTGCGCTGGCGAAGGCGGCGAGATCGCCGAACTTGCCGGTGCCGAAGGTGAAATGCGCATTCCCCAGGTGCCGCCGCGCGAATCGATAGGCGAAGGCGGCGATCCCGAGCGCGGCGGCATGCGTGCCCATGTGCCAGCCGTCGGCCAGCAGCGCCATCGAGCCGAACAGCGAGCCCGCCACGATCTCCCCGACCATCATGACCAGCGTCAGGACGACCACGAACCAGGTGCGCCGCTCGTTCTCGTCGTGCTTCTGGCCGAGGAAGGCGTGGTCGTGGGTCCATTGTTCGATGGAATGGGAATGCATCGAATTCTCCAGGAGATTCAGCTCTGTTGGCGGACAGTATAGTCGCCGTGCATCACTTTTCGAAGGTCCAATCATCCCACGGATTGACAGTGCTTCTTAGTTTCGCTGTAATCCGCGCCATGGGGATTTGAGCGATCTCCCCACGAGGCGACATGCCCAAGTATCGCGTCCCGTTCGATTTATGCGAGGACGCATCATGTCTACGTTCACGACCATATCATCTGACAAATTGGCACGGCTGATCGGCACGGCGAACGGCCCTGCCCTGATCGATGTGCGCACCGACGAGGATTTTGCCGCCGACCGACGGCTGATCCCCGGCTCCATCAAGCTCAGCCACGACAATGTGACGGACTGGGGCGGCGACTTCGCCGGCCGCCGGGCCGTCGTCTCGTGCTTCCGCGGTGAGAAGCTCGCGCAGGGCACGGCGGCCTGGCTCCGCCAGCTCGGCGTGGAGGCCGAGACGCTGGAGGGCGGCTTCGAGGGCTGGAAGGCGGCCAAGCTGCCGCTGGTCGACGCCCGCAAGCTGCCGCCACGCGATGCCAAGGGCCGCACCGTCTGGGTCACGCGGGCCCGACCCAAGGTCGACCGCATCGCCTGCCCCTGGCTGATCCGCCGCTTCGTCGATCCCAATGCGGTGTTCCTGTACGTGGCGCCGTCCGAGGTGGTCGCCGTCGGCGAGCGATTCAATGCTGCCCCCTTCGACATCGAGAACGTGTTCTGGAGCCACCGCGGCGAGCTCTGCACTTTCGACGTGATGATCGAGGAGTTCGGCATTGCAACGCCGCCTTTGCTGCGGCTGGCCACGCTGGTGCGCGGCGCCGACACCGCGCGGCCCGACCTCGCGCCGGAGGCGCCCGGCCTGCTCGCGGCCTCGCTCGGGCTGTCGCGGATGTATGACGACGACCTCGCGCAGCTCGAGGCCGGCATGACGCTGTACGACGCCTTCTACCGCTGGTGCCGCGACGCCACCACCGAGACCCACAACTGGCCGACCAACAAGGTGAAGGCTTAATGGACACCCGTAACGTTCAAGCTGGGGCTGATGCCGGTCACGGCATCAGCTTCGGTGAAGCCTTTCGCGTCTGGCTCCGCGTCGCCTGCCTGAGCTTCGGCGGGCCTGCGGGCCAGATCGCGGTGATGCACCGCATCCTGGTCGAGGAGAAGAAATGGATCTCCGAAGGCCGCTTCCTGCATGCGCTGAACTACTGCATGCTGCTGCCGGGACCGGAGGCCCAGCAGCTCGCGACCTATGTCGGCTGGCTGATGCATCGCACCGCCGGCGGACTGATGGCGGGCGGCCTGTTCATCCTGCCCGGCATCATCGCCATCATGGGCCTCAGCTACATCTACGCCATCTACGGCAATGTCAGCTTCGTCGAGGCGCTGTTCTTCGGGCTGAAGGCCGCCGTGCTCGCCATCGTCGTCGAGGCCGTGGTGCGCGTCGGCAAGCGCGCGTTGAAGAACCGCGTCATGATCGCGCTGGCGGCAATCGCCTTCGTCGCGATCTTCTTCTTCGCCGTCCCCTTCCCGATCATCATCATCGCCGCCGGCCTTATCGGCTACGCTGGCGCGCGGAGCGGCCGTGGCGAATTCGCCCCCGCCGGTCACGGCCATGGCGACAGCACGGCATTGATCGACAGCATGCTCGGCGAAGCCGTGCCCGAGCATGTGCGTCCCAACACCGCGCGCGCGATCGGCGTCGGCGCGTTCTGGCTGGCGCTCTGGCTCGTGCCGGTGGTCGTGTTGCTGCTCGCGCTCGGGCAAGGCAACGTGTTCAGCCAGATCGCGCTGTTCTTCTCCAAAATGTCGCTGGTGACTTTCGGCGGCGCTTATGCCGTGCTGGCCTATGTCGCCCAACAGGCGGTCGAGCACTATCATTGGCTGAAGCCGCACGAGATGCTCGACGGCCTCGGCATGGCCGAGACCACGCCGGGCCCGCTGATCATGGTGCTCCAGTTCGTGGGCTTCATGGCCGCGTTCCGCGATCCGGGCGGCCTGTCGCCGTTGTTGGCTGCGACGTATGGCGGACTGCTCGCGACCTGGGTCACCTTCACGCCCTGCTTCCTCTGGATCTTCGTCGGCGCGCCCTATATCGAGCGGCTCCGCGGCAACACGGGCCTCGCCGGCGCGCTCAGCGCAATCACCGCCGCCGTCGTCGGCGTGATCCTCAACCTCTCGATCTGGTTCGCGTTGCACACGCTGTTCCGCGAGACGGTGCCGGTGCATGCGTTTCCGCTGGATTTCGACAGGCCGGTGCTGACGAGCGTCGATCTGCCCGCACTGGTGCTGGCAATCGCGGCAGCAACTGCGATCTTCCGGTTCAAGCTGGGGATGCTGACCGTGCTTGCGGGCTCATGCGCGGCCGGGGTGGCGCTGCGGATGGCGGGGGTGATTTGAGGCACGCACGCGTCGGTTCGTTGTGTCCGGTTTGCGGTTGGAAGGCGACATCGAAGCCGGCGGAGCTGCATGGTGGCTTTGGGCCAACAAGCGACATCGCAGACTTGGCCTAATATGAAAGAGGCCGTCAACCGAAGCGCTCGCCCGTTACGGCGCGGAACAGACGCCAACGGTCGGGGACTCCCTTGAGCAGGTGAGTACCTTTCTCTTCGAAGGCCAATCCGGATCCTGCCACGAGATCGCGGACCGTTTGCGAGACCAGAACTTCACCCGGGGCAGCTAGCGCCGCTACACGCGCGCCAATATGTACAGCAATGCCGACAATGTCGTGAGCGACGAATTCGCATTCGCCGGTATGCAAACCGCAACGGATCTTCAGATCGAGCGGGCGCACCGCATCACGGATTGCGCTGGCGCAACGCACGGCGCGGGCCGGGCCGTCGAACGTGGCAAGAAACCCGTCGCCGGCGGTGTTGATTTCGCGCCCTCGATACTGGCCGAGCGCGCCCCGCGCTTTGGCATAGAACGCATCGAGCAGCACGTGCCAGGCGCCGTCGCCGAGTGCGGCGGCGCGTTCCGTCGATCCCGCAATGTCGACGAACAGCACAGTCGCAAGCACCCTGTCGGGCTCCGCTGTTTGCCGATGCCCGGTGACGAACTCTTCGACCTCGTCAAGAATTGCATCCTGATTGCCAACCCAGACCATATGGTCCTCGCCGTTGAGCTCAATCAGTTTGGCGCGCGGAATCCGCTGGCTCATGTAGCGGGCATGCTTTACGTCGATGACGCGGTCGTCGGTGCGATGCAAAATCAACGTCGGTACGCGCGTGACAGGCAGGATATCTCTGACATCGATGTCCCGGTTCATACGCATGATTGCAGATGCCGCGCCTGGGCTTGCCGAGGCCCTGAAGTAGGCAGCAATTTGCTCGACTGCGTGCTTGTTCCCGGCAACGCTGGGCGCCCACATCAGCAAACTCATTGCATCAGTCGTGCCCCAGTGGTGCTCTATGTCATCCAGGAAAGTGCTCCACTGCGCATCTGTCCATGCGAATGTATAGTCAGGCGCCCACGAGCGTCGTGCATAGGTGCCGTAAAGCACCAGAGCCGACGTGCGCTCGGGATAGGTCGCCGCATAGAGCAACGACATCGGACCGCCCTCTGATATTCCGAACAAGGTGGCCCGTCGGGAGCCGACCTGGTCCAACACTGCCTGCACGTCGTGCATCCGCTGTTCAAGCGTGAATATCTGGGAGCCGCGATCGGACATTCCGGTGCCGCGTTTATCGAACATGATGATCCGCGCAAACCTTGCAAGCCTGCAGAAAAAGGCGGTGCGCGCCGGCGATTGCCAGAGCGCCTCAAGATTGGAGACAAAACCCGGGACGAACAGCAGGTCGCGCGGACCGTCACCAATCACCTGATAGGCAATATGGACGTCGTCACTTTTAACATAGCGAGTGGCCGGGATGTCAGCCATGCTGGCCTACTGCGTGACAAAAACCGCGCGACGCGAGTGTCGCACCTCATTCCGCGTCAGGCCAGCGAAATTCAGTCGAAAATTGATGTGCTCGACCGCCGCACGGCCGGTAGGAAGCGATTGAGGGAATCGATGGTGACACCCAATCGGCCGCGACGTCTGCTTCGGGTCACTAGCTGACATCGCCGCGCCGACGCGTCGAGGGCCGCTTCACCTCAGCAACCGGACATCCGCCCGGCAAACGTCCTAAGCCCTTCTCATCAACCTCAGCGAAGCCGCCAGCCGCAAGCTGCGCTTGCCGGCAAGCGCGATGCCTTCGAGCTCGCCGCTATCCTCGTTGCAGGTCCCGGAGAAGCCGATCCCGACCTCATAGCCGCCAAACACGGGGTTCTCGCCCTTCGCCGGCGTGTGCTCCTGGTTGAGCATCTCGCCCTTCCAGCGGCCGTCCGCCGAGGAATAGGAGCCGAGATAGTAGAAGAACGCATCGCCGCCGAGGATGCGGCCGTCGATCAGCAGCATGACACCGGAGAGCCCTGCATCGACACCGTCTAGCGCGCGCAGACCCATCCCGTAGAGCCCGTTGGCGATGCCGCCCTGCCCGATCGTGCCGCGGGGCGGCAGCGCTCCATCGTCGAGCCTAGTCAGATTGGCCCAGAAACCGGCGCCCGGCATGGTATCCGCGCCGCCGGCAAGACGGATCTGGTTGCCGTGCAGCCGCCCGCGCGCGCCGATCCTGGCGACGTCGGCGCCCATCAGCGGCTTGTAATGGGGATCCTCGTTATGCCGCTCGGTGATCACCTCGGCAATGATCTCGCCATCGCGCTCGACATAGGTGCCGAGATGCGCGAAGGCCGAATTACCGCCCAGCATCTTGCCGTCGTGCAGGCACATGATGCTGCGCCCGAACGCATCGTTGACGCCGTATTCAACCTTGTAGAGCCCGTCCAGCAACGCAATGAACCCGCAAAATCGGAAAAGAATCGTGGGCTACCTAGCACTGCTGCCCCAGCCAGGCCATCCGGCTTTTTCGCGCAGGGCCCTTGCGGGGCGCCTCCCCGCCACAATGCCATCATGCTCCTGTTTTGCCCGACGGGTCAAAGCGGGTTTCGCAAAATCCATCGCGCGTAATTCCGCTGCGATTTCAAGGCCCCGCCTACTGTGCATGGGGTTGTTTTCGACATTTTTGTTCCGGCGGACGGCGTCCCGCTTCAGTGACGCTTGAAATACTGCACCTCGCGCTCGTGCTTCTCGGCGGCCGCGCGACTCCGGAAGGTCCCGAGGTTACGACGCTTGCCGGTCTTCGGATTCACCTTGCGTGAATAGAGGCGGTATTCGCCCGACGCCAGTTTACGGATCATGATCGCGCTCCGTTGTGTCTTGAGATCAACGGCGTCCACGCGATTGAGGTTCCGTCGCGTGCGGCTCTGCTCAGAAACACAGCGTGGTGACGAGCTTGCCCTGCTTGTCCTTGATCGCATAGGGGCAGCGCAGCCGCTCCAGCGCCTTCTTGGCGTCCTCGTCGCCGAGCGCGGCGGCGCGCTCGTAATAGGTCTTCGCGGCGTCCTTGTCCTTTGCGCCGCCGCGGCCTTCCTGTGCGAAGGCCCCCATCCGCTCCAGCGCGCCGGGATGATTTTGCGCCGCCGCTTTCTCGAACAGCGCACGCGCCGCGACGTCGTCCTTCGCACCGCCCGTGCCTTCGGAAAGCATCAGGCCGAGCTGGTACTGCGCCTCCGCATTGGTCTCGGCAGCCTTGCCGAGCAGCGCGCGCGCCTGCGCGGGATCGGCCGGCGCGGCGCCCCCTGCGCCGCCGAGCGCAGCGAGGTTGCTGACGCCGCGGGGGTTGCCTGATTGCGCCGCCTTCTCGAACAGTTTTCGCGCCTGCGCCTCGTCCTTGGCGATGCCGGAGCCGGTGCCATAGGCAACACCGAGCTCGACCATCGCCGCGCTCGATCCCTTGTCGGCGGCCTTGCGCCAGGCAGCGATCGCCTCCGCCGTCTGCCGGTTGGCCGCGTAAGCGCGGCCGAGTGCGAACATCGCGCGGCGCGAGGACGGCGCGGCCTGCTTGCAGAACCTGATCGCCGTCGCGACGTCGGAAGACGCGATCTCCGCGACGCCCTTCACGTCAGCCGGCTTGTCGGGATCGCTGGGATCGGCCGCGACCCGGTCGCACAACACCAGATCGGCCGATTGCGCGCGCGCCGCCAACGGCGCGGCAAGCACGAGGACGATGGCAAGGAGACAAGTCCGCATGGTCGTCACGTTGCGTCCCCGCCCCGGCAAATTCAAGGCTCGAGTCCCGATTGGCGCAGGACGGGTACGACCTCGGGCGATGCCAGATAGCGCAGCAGACGGTCCGCGGCGTCGGCGTGCTTCGCCCCTGCCATGCGGCCGGCGGAGAACACCGCCGGTGTCTGCAGCTCGTGCGGGATCGGTCCCACCACCTCGATGCCGCCGACCTGCTTCAGCTCGCTGATCTGCTGCACGGCGAGGTCGGCCTCGCCGCTGACGAGACGCTCGGCTGTAAAGCCCTGCTCGACGATGGTCGCCTTTGCGTTGATCTCGGCTGCGATCCCCATCCGCACGATCAGCTGGGCGAAGTAGACGCCGCTCGCGCCCAGCCGCGAATAGGCGATGGACCGCGCTGCGAGCAGCGTCCTGCGCAGCGCCGCTTCGCTTCCGATATCGGGATGCGCCTGCCCTGCCCGCACGGCAATGCCGACATAGGAGCGCGCCAGATCGGCGGCGCTCTCTGAGAGCACGCGGCCCTCCGCGATCATCTCGTCCAGCCCCTCGCGCGTGAGGATCACGAGATCGGCGGCCTCGCCGTCGCGCAGGCGCTTCAGCAGAGCGAGGGTCGGCGCGAAGTCGGCGTCGATGCGGACGCCGGTTGCGGCTTCGTACGCGGACGACAGGCTGCGCATCGCACCCATCAGGCCGAGCGTCGAAAGCATGCGAAGGATTTCCATGAGCGATTTCCGTCGCGATCAGGCGCGATGCATCAGCTTGAGCGCGGCGGTCAGGCGCAGGCTGCGCTTGCCGGCAAGCGCAGTCGCCTCCAGCACCGCCTGCTCCGCATCGTAGCTGCCGGAGAAGCCGATACCGACCTCGTGGCCGCCGAAGATCGGGTCGTCCTTGGCCGGCGTGTGCTCCTGGTTGAGTATCTGGCCCTTCCAGCGCCCGTTCGCGGCGGTGTAGCTGCCGAGATAGTAGAATGCCGCATCGCCGCCGAGGATGCGGCCCCGGTTGAGCAGCATCACGCCGGTGAGGCCGCCGTCCAGACCGTCGAGCATGCGCAGATGGATTGAGTAGAGGCCGTCCGCGATGCCGGCTTCGCCGACGCCACCGGCGATCGGCACCTCGTCTTCCGTGATCGGCGTCATCACCGACTGGAAGGGAATGCCGGGCAGCTCCTTCAGCTCACCCTTGAAGCGATAGAGGTCGCCATCCGCCCAGCCCTTGGCGAGCAAGGTCGCATCGTCGGTGCCTGCCATGGCGCGGTAGTTCGGATCGGGGTTATGGCGGACGGTGCTGATCACGACGTCGACGCCGCTGTCGGTCTTCTCGTAGGTGCCGATATGGGCGAAGGCCGAGTTGCCGCCCAGCATCTTGCCGTTGCCGGCATGCATCACGCTCCGGCCGACGGCGTCGCCGAGCTGAAATTTCACCTTGTAGAAGCCTTCAAACACCAGCCGTCCCCGGCCCTGCGCGCATCCTGCGGGCACTCTATCCCGCTTTGGGCCGATATGGACAGGCTTCACGCGACGCAGCCCTGCTGCGTCACGGGAATGGCTGTCATCAAGATGCTAAAAATCCGCCGGAGCCTTTCAGCTCCGGCGGATTGAGAGCCAACCCGGGCCAGCCCCCAGCCCGGGCCGGGAGGATCTTAGGCCGCAGCCTTCTTGTCGGCCGGCACGGAGGCGATCGTCTTCAGGATCTGCGAAGCGATCTGGTATGGGTCGCCTTGCGAGTTCGGACGACGGTCTTCCAGATAGCCTTTGTAGCCATTGTTGACGAAGGAGTGCGGCACGCGGATCGAAGCGCCGCGGTCGGCAACGCCGTAGCTGAACTTGTTCCACGGCGCGGTCTCGTGCTTGCCGGTCAGACGCTTGTCATTGTCCGGGCCGTAGACGGCGATGTGGTCCATCAGGTTCTTGTCGAAGGCGGCCATCAGGGCCTCGAAATACTCCTTGCCGCCGACGTTGCGCATATACTCGGTCGAGAAGTTGGCGTGCATGCCGGAGCCGTTCCAGTCGGTGTCGCCGAGCGGCTTGCAGTGGAATTCGATGTCGATGCCGTACTTCTCGGTGAGGCGCAGCATCAGATAGCGGGCCATCCACATTTCGTCAGCGGCCTTCTTGGAGCCCTTGCCGAAGATCTGGAATTCCCACTGGCCCTTGGCGACTTCCGCGTTGATGCCTTCATGGTTGATGCCGGCAGCGAGGCAAAGGTCGAGGTGCTCTTCGACGATCTTGCGGGCGACGTCGCCGACGTTCGAGAAGCCGACGCCGGTGTAGTACGGGCCCTGCGGCGCCGGATAACCCGAGGTCGGGAAGCCGAGCGGACGGCCGTCCTTGTAGAAGAAGTATTCCTGCTCGAAGCCGAACCAGGCGCCGGCGTCGTCGAGAATGGTGGCGCGCTTGTTGGAGGCGTGCGGGGTCTTGCCATCGGGCATCATGACTTCGCACATCACGAGCACGCCGTTGGTGCGCGCGGCGTCCGGGAAGACGGCGACCGGCTTCAGCACGCAATCGGAGCTGTGGCCTTCGGCCTGCTGGGTGGAGGAGCCATCGAAGCCCCAGAGCGGAAGCTGCTCAAGCGTCGGGAACGACGCGAATTCCTTGATCTGAGTTTTGCCGCGCAGGTTCGGAGTCGGCGTATATCCGTCGAGCCAGATGTACTCGAGCTTATACTTGGTCATTGAGCCTCTCTGTAGATGATGCGAAAGGTTGGGGGCCTGGCGGCCCCCGAACGTTTTGTACCCGGCCATCATCGGCCGGCCCTTTACAAGCATTTAACGTGCCAAAAGGCCGCAGCGCGGGAGGTTCTCCACCGGGACTGTCCCCGGCCCGGCGTCGAGGCGATGTCGACCTCGTCGTGCGTCATAGCCGCGCACCTTTGCGTGTAGCTGCACCGCAAAAATCCCGTGAAAAGCGCCCGATTCTGAAGCAGGACGGCCCGCGCCGGAGGTTGCCGATGAAACGCGCATCAACGTCCAGCAATTTTCGCAAAGCTCCACACCCCCGCCTAGCAACCTTTGGAATGGCCCAGTCGTTGGCCACCGAAACGGTGCCTTAGGGGATGCAGCAGGCCGCATGCCTACAAATTAGGCGGAAACTGATTTCGTTTTCAGCACTTTGCATTTCGGGATGCGCGGCCGATATGGGGATTCCAATAACCACAATCGAACGAGTCGGGCGCACCATGGAGGCCAAGGCGCTTCGACCAAGGAGAAATCGCAATGATGAACAATGGTCTGAGTCACGGATCGGCAACGATCTACCAATTCCCGGTCGGGGGCCGCGCGGCTCTCGCGGGACGCCGCTATGGCGAGACCCGCCTTCCTGCCGATCACGCTTCGCTTCCGGCGAATGTCTCGATCTGCAGCGACAGCTGGTACCACCAGGACGCGGTCGACGACGCCAAGCCGAAATGGGATCGCTAATGCCTATGGTCGGTTTGAAACCGCCGCGTCTCGCAGGCGCCCGGCGGCAGCTCGAAAAGGGTCGAAACAGCGATGTTTCGGCCCTTTTTGATGCTCGCGTGAACCACGCCGTTCAGATCACCGCGCAGGCCGTCACCGGCCGCTTCAGATGCTTGACCGTGGTGCCCGCGGTCCTTCCGATGGTCAGCGTGATACCCGCCCCCGAATAGCGTTTTCCGGCGACCGACAGCCGCTTGGCGAGCGTGACCGGCTCGCCGTCGATCTGGAGAAAGGCGCGCTTGTCGTCGTCATAAAACCCGACGACGAACTGCGTACCATCGGCACAGCGGCACTGGTCATTCCAGCTGCCAGCATGGCGGTCGTCAAAAGAATGGCCTTGTGCCGGCCCATGATCGCCCCCTGTAATAGCTTTCAAGGACGCCCCCTCGTGCGCCCAATGGAACCATAACCGAAGCCGATCCCATGTCAGATTCCCCTGCCCGTCACCTCGCCCTGCAAGGCGCCAGCAATTTTCGCGATCTCGGCGGCTACCCGACCAACGACGGCCGCACCACGCGCTGGCGGCACATCTTCCGCTCCAACCATCTCGGCCAGCTCACCGCCGCCGATATCGAGATCGTCAGGGCGCTCGGGGTGCGGAGCGCTTTCGATTTCCGTGGGGTTGAGGAGCGCGCGGCCGGCGTCTGCGTCGTCAGCGAGATCACGGTGCATTCGCTGCCGATCGAACCGAGCGTCGTGGCTGCGCTGCGTACCGAACTCGCAAGCGGCACGCTGACTGCACCGGTCGCGCTGGAGCTCATGCGCGAATCCTATCGCAACTACGTTCGCCACCACACGAACAGCTTTCGCAACCTGTTCGGCCATCTCCTCGAAGATCGCGCGCCGCTGGTGATCCATTGCACTGCGGGCAAGGACCGCACCGGCTTCGCCAGCGCGCTGATCCTGCATGCGCTCGGCGTACCCGATGAAATCATTGCCGAGGACTACCTGCTCACCAACCGGCATTACAAACGCGATGCGACGGCCGCCTTCGACCTGCCGGAGGACGTACGCAATGCCATCGGCAGCGTCGAAGCCTCGTACCTTGCCGCTGCATTCGAAGCCATCGGCAGTGAATATGGCGATCTCGAAACCTATTTGCGCGACGCCCTCAAGCTCGGCACGGCGGAGCGGACCGCGCTGCAGGCGCGCTACCTGCAATCATAGACAGCCGTGCCCGGAGAACGATGATGCAAGACAAGGTCCTGATCGTGACAGGCGCACACGGCGCGCTCGGCAAGGTGGTTGCGGAGATCGCACGATCGCGCGGCGCGCGCGTGGCCGGCATCGATCACGCGCCATCGCAGATTCCCGCAACGCCCGAGAGCATCGAGATCGGCGGCGTCGACCTGTCCGAGGCGCCCCAGGCGAAGACGGCAATTGATGCGGCGGCCAAGCATTTCGGCAGGCTCGATGCGCTGATCAACATCGCCGGCGGCTTCGCCTTCGAGACCGTGGGCGATGGCGACGTCAAGACCTGGCAGCGCATGTACGCACTGAACGTCCTGACCGCGCTCAACGCCTCGCGCGCGGCGCTGCCGCATCTCGCAACGTCCAGGGCCGGCCGCATCGTCAATATCGGCGCCATGGGCGCGATCCAGGCAGGCTCCGGCATGGGGCCCTATGCGGCGTCGAAGGCGGGCGTGCATCGCCTCACCGAGTCGCTGGCCAACGAGTGGAAAGGCAAGGTCACCGTGAACGCGGTGCTGCCGTCGATCATCGACACCGCCGCCAACCGCGCCGACATGCCGAAAGCAGACTTCTCCAAATGGGTAACGCCGCGGGAACTCGCCGAGGTGATCCTGTTCCTCGCCAGCGACGCCGCGAGCGGCATCACCGGCGCGCTGATCCCGGTCGGCGGGCGGGTTTAATCGAAGAGGTTCGGCCCGTCTTTTCGTAGCAAGCAGAAATTGCTATATTTAAGTCATGACGACCGAAGATATTGAGAAAGCGGTAGAGCTGCTGACGCCAAGCGAACTGGCACGCTTTCGCGCGTGGTTCGAGCAGTTTGATGCACAGCGCTTTGATCAAGCCCTGGAGCGCGACGCTCAAGCAGGAAGGCTCGATGCGTTCGCCGAGGAAGCGCTGAACGCCTACCGCACAGGGCAGACGCGCGACTTGTGAAACACGCGGCTTCGCCAAGATTTTGGAAAGCTTACGCGGCCTTGCCTGCTAATGTTAGGAAATTGGCAAACGCGAATTTCGCGCTCTTGAAAAGCGATCCCACCCACCCATCGCTGCAATTCAAGAAAGTCGGACGATTTTGGTCGGCTAGAGTCGGCCTTCGCTATAGAGCGTTGGCGGTCGAGACGAACGACGCCTACGTCTGGTTCTGGATCGGCTCCCACGCCGACTATGATCGGCTCGTAGGCTGAAACGTGGCCCTCTGGCCGTGTCCGATCCGGGCTAGACTGCCCGCAACTGATTCTCCGATCGAAACGCAAGCTTCGGACACGTTCTTTGGAAACCGCGCTTTACCTGCCCGTCAAACGCTTCCTCGAAGAGCTCGGCTTCACCGTAAAGGGCGAGATCGGCGGCTGCGATCTCGTGGGCCTCAGCGCCGGCGATCCGCCCGTGGTGGTGATCGGCGAGCTCAAGCTCGCCTTCAATCTCGAGCTGATCCTCCAGGCGGTCGACCGCGCGCCGGCCGGCGACGAGGTCTGGATTGCGGCAAAGATGTCGATCCGGGGCAAGGGGCGTGAAAGCGATGCGCGCTATCGCAATCTCTGCCGCCGCCTCGGCTTCGGCATGCTCGGCGTGACCGATCGCGGCCAGGTCGAGGTGCTGGTGAAGCCGCCGACCGCGGCGCCCCGCCGCGAGCCGAAGGTACGGTCGCGTCTCGTCGCGGAGCACCAGCGCCGCCAGGGCGATCCCGTGCTCGGCGGCAGCACCCGCGCACCGATCATGACGGCCTATCGGCAGCAGGCTCTGGCCTGCGCCTCGGCGCTCGCCGACGGGCCGCGGCCCGTGCGCGAGTTGCGCGAGCGCTGCCCTGACGCCGGCAAGATCTTGCTTAACAATGTGTATGGCTGGTTCGAACGGGCCGACCGGGGAATCTACGGGCTCACCGAGGCCGGGCATGCCGCCCTGAAGCGCTGGCCGCAACAACGGATTGAGATCGATGCCGGAGTCGCATCACCGCCCTGACACCCGACCGGTGCATAGCTGAGATGCCACACTAATTTCATATTGCAATGCAACATTTGCGGCACTAGGTATCCCGGCATCAAAACGAGGCCGTTATGAGCGCAGACTGGAATACCAAATATGGCACGCGGCGCGTCCGCCATGATCCGCCCACCCTGGACGAGGCGATCTTCGCCGCCGTCGGCATCACCGACGACCATGAGCAGCAGGCCGAGATCGCCGCAGCTCTGATGGGGATGCCGCTTGATGTCGTGCAAGCCGAGGTCAAGAAGCAGGCGCGCACCAACAGCCGCATCACCGCCACGCGCGTGATCGCCGGCGAACAGGGCGCGCAGCGGTCGGTCGTGGTCGAACGCCGCGTCGTCCGCCGCTTCAGCGCCGCCACACGCACTGGCACCTAAAGGGCTTCATTCCCCTGCTCCCAATACGAAAGCGGACCGGTTTTGCCGGTCCGCTTTTTGATTCCCGACAGTTTCCTGAACTCAGGCGGCGCGATGGCCGTACATGCTGGAGATGATCTTCCAGCAGGTCGAGTTGAAGCTGAGCAATGCGCGGCCGGCCCTGAACGGCGAGGCCGCGAGATCGGCGAGTTCGGCCTCAGGCGTCTTGGCGAGGTCGATCGTGCCAGTCGATTCGCCGTGGCGGAAAGCCAGATGCGCGCCGAACTTCCTGGCGAGCGCCCGCATGGCGTGATTCTCGGCGCCCGTGGTGATGCGCAGGCTCTTATAGCCTTTCCAGCGCGCTTCAGCGATCAGGCGGCTGAACAAGACCGTGCCGACGCCCTGGCGGCGCGCGGTGGCTTCCACGCTGAAGGCGACTTCAGGCAGCGAACCATCTTCCGGCGGATGCAACTCGGCAGCACCACGGACCACGCCGTCGACGATATAGGCGACGATCA
This sequence comes from Bradyrhizobium sp. CCBAU 11430, assembly GCF_028128855.1. Lineage (NCBI taxonomy): Bacteria > Pseudomonadati > Pseudomonadota > Alphaproteobacteria > Hyphomicrobiales > Nitrobacteraceae > Bradyrhizobium > Bradyrhizobium sp. CCBAU 11430. The sequence continues at coordinate 13,489 of NZ_LBJV01000038.1, read as the reverse complement.
CGGTGCCGTCCTCGGCGCAGCGGGCGGCGTAACGCTCGATGAATGAGTCGTCGAGAAAGCCGTTAAAGCGGTCGTGCCGGCTTCCGGCATCCAGCCGCAGCAGATGATCGCGCAGGAGCGGCAATTCTTCCTGCTGGCTCAAGGTCCGCACATAGCCCGGAACGTGGATTGTGCGGGTGGTGGCCTCAAGGGCCAAATCTTCGAGTGACAAGTTAAAACTCCTCTTGGTGTCCCTCGAGGAGGCGTTCGAATCCCTAGACCCCGTATATTGTGCATCGCAGCATCTTTTACAAGAAGAGGATCTGCCCAACTTAGAGGCACGGGAGACGACCAATTCGTTAATAAAATCAACGCCCCGTAGTCTTACAGGACCAGCTGGGTCTGGGTGACAACGGCGACCAGCTTGCCGTCCTCGGTCTCCAGCCGGGTGGTCCAAACCTGGGTCCGCCGGCCCCGATGGACCGGGGTCGCGGTGGCGATGACCGTGGTTCCCTCCTTGGCCCCGCCGATGAAATTGGTCTTGCTCTCCAGCGTGGTCGTGCCCTTGGCGTCCTCCGGCAGGTTGATCACGGTCGCGGCCGCACCGACGGAATCGGCCAGCGCCATCACAGCGCCGCCATGGATGGTGTGATGAAGCGTGCAGAGATCGGGTCGGACCATCATCCGCGCCACCACGCGGTCCTTCCCGGCCTCGACGAACTCGACGCCCTTGAGCTCGGCAAACGGCATCTTCATCGCTTTAAGTTTCTCGAGCGGCGTCATCAAAAGTCCTCCCAATTGATTGTTGTCCAAACGTGAATTGCTTCGGGCGGCAAAGCAATGACGTCAGAGGTCATGGGCCGCCGTGACATCGCCCGGCACTTGCGCATATGGAACGCCATGCGCCACTTCCCGCCCCGCCGCATCGTCTGCCTGACCGAAGAGACCGTCGAAACGCTGTACCTGCTCGGCGAGCAGGATCGCATCGTCGGCGTGTCCGGCTACGCGGTTCGTCCGCCGCAGGTGCGGCGCGAGAAGCCGCGGGTGTCGGCGTTCGTGTCCGCGGACATTCCAAAGATCCTGGCGCTGGAACCGGACCTTGTTCTGGCCTTCTCCGATCTCCAGGCCGGCATCGTCGCCGATCTCGTCCGCGCAGGCATCGACGTCCACGTCTTCAACCAGCGCGACGTCGCCGGGATTTTGGCGATGATCCGCACGCTCGGTGCGCTGGTCGGCGCGGCGAAACGCGCGGAGGAACTCGCGCAAGGCCTTGAGCGGCGCCTTGCAGCGATCGCCGCGACACCCCGCCCCTTGCCGCGACCGAGAGTTTATTTCGAGGAATGGGACGATCCGTTGATCTCGGGCATCGGTTGGGTGTCGGAGTTGATCGAGATCGCGGGCGGAACGGACATCTTTCCGGAGCTGAGACATCAGCAGGCCGCGAAGGATCGCATCGTTGCGGCGGAGGCGGTTCGCGAGGCAGCGCCCGAAATCATCCTCGCCTCCTGGTGCGGCAAGAAGGTCGTCTCTGCCCGCATCCGCGCGCGCGAGGGCTGGAGTGATATCCCCGCCGTGCGCGACGATCGTATCGTCGAGATCAGGTCGCCGATCATTCTGCAACCGGGACCGGCGGCGCTGACGGACGGGCTGGATGCGATCGTGACGGCGTTGTGGGATAAGCGCCGATAGCGCGGCCGCCGACGCTCTCGTGTCCCGGACGCGCTGCAACGCCCCAGCGTTGCTCCGCAGAGCCGGGACCCATCTCGCGACGGAGCACGGTGCGGCGTGGGCCCAGGCTCTGCAGCGCATCACGCCGCAAGTGCGGCGCGCCGCGCCGCGTCCGGGCCACGGCTTCCCTCACGTCACCGCATTCACCACCTGATATTCCGGCCGCCGCCAGACCTCGCCCGCGATCACCTCCTCGATGATCTCGGCCGCCTTCAGCACCTCGGTCTCACCAATATACAGCGGCGTAATCCCGAACCTCATGATGTCAGGCGCGCGGAAATCGCCGATGACGCCGCGGGCGATCAGCGCCTGCATGGCGGCGTAACCGCCGTCGAAGGCGAAGGAGACTTGGGAGCCGCGGTGCTCATGCGCGCGCGGGGTCACCAGCTTCAGAGACCGGCAGCGGCGCGCGACTTCGGCGATCAGCAAGTCACCGAGCGCCAGCGAGCGCGCACGGACCTCTGCCATATCGACACGGTCCCAGATGTCGAGCGAGGCCTCCAGCGCCGCCATTGCCAGCACCGGGGGTGTGCCGACGCGCATGCGTTCGACGCCACCTGCGGCCGCATAGCCAAGCTCGAATGCGAACGGCTTTGCATGCCCCATCCATCCCGACAGAGCGGCGCGCGCGCTGTCGGCGTGGCGTGGCGCGACATAGAGGAAGGCCGGCGCGCCGGGGCCGGCGTTGAGATATTTGTAGGTGCACCCCGCCGCGAAATCGGCGCCGCTCCCGGCGAGATCGACCGGCAGCGCGCCGGCGGAATGCGCGAGATCCCAGACCGTGACGATGCCGAGCGCATGCGCCTTTGCCGTGAGCTTCGCCATGTCGTGGCGGCGACCGGTGCGATAGTCGATCTCGGTGACGTAGAGCACCGCGACCTCCTCCGACAACGCAGCCTCGATCTCCTCCGGCGCCACCAGACGCAATTGATGGCCACGCCCGAGCGTCGCGATCAGGCCTTCGGCCATGTAGAGGTCGGTCGGGAAATTGCCGGTGTCCGACAGCACGATCTTGCGCGACGCGTTCATGTCGAGCGCAGCGGCCAGCGCCTGGTAGACCTTGAGCGACAGCGTGTCTCCGACCATCACCGAGCCGGCTTCCGCGCCGATCAGCCGCGCGATGCGATCGCCGACATGGCGCGGCTGCGCATACCAGCCTGCACTGTTCCAGGCGCGGATCAGCTCATTGCCCCACTCGGTCGTGATGACGCGGTTGACGCGCTCGGCCACCCCCAGCGGCAGCGCGCCGAGCGAGTTGCCGTCGAGATAGATCACGCCTTCAGGCAGATGGAACAGCGCTTTGGTGTCGTCATAGACGCGATATCTGGTCATGGATATTTCTTGGGCATTTCTACAGAATGGTGCGGACGCGCCAGAGTTCGGGGAATAGCTCGACCTCCAGCATGCGCTTGAGATAGCTGACGCCACCAGTGCCGCCGGTGCCGCGCTTGAAGCCGATGACGCGCTCGACCGTCGTCACGTGGTTGAAGCGCCAGCGACGGAAGTAATCCTCGAAATCCACCAGCTTTTCGGCGAGCTCGTAGAGCATCCAATGCGTCTCCGGCGCCTCGTAGACGACGCGCCAGGCCTGCAGCACGCCTTCGTTGAAGCTGTGGGTCTCGCGGACGTCGCGCGCGAGCACCGCCGCCGGCATCTTCAGCCCGTTGCGGTCGGCGAGCCTGAGCACCTCGTCGTAGAGGCTGGGCGTCGAAAGTTCAGCTTCGAGCAGCCTCGTCGTCTCCACATCGTGCGTGTGCGGCTTGAGCATGGCGTGGTTGCGGTTGCCGAGCAGGAATTCGATCAGCCGGTATTGCCGCGACTGGAAACCGGAGGACTGTCCGAGCTGCGAGCGGAAGCGCGTGTATTCGCTCGGCGTCATCGTGCGCAGAACGTCCCAGGCGTTGTTGAGCTGCTCGAAGATCCGCGACATCCGCGCCAGCATCTTCATGGCGGGCTGCACCTCGTCCCCGGCGATGGCACGGCGTGCGGCACTGAGTTCGTGGATGGCGAGGCGCATCCACAGCTCCGTGGTCTGATGCTGGATGATGAACAGCATCTCGTCATGCGCTTCCGACAACGGATGCTGCGCGCCCAGGATCGCATCCAGCGCGAGGTAGTCGCCGTAGGACATCCGCCGGGCGAAATCGGTCTCGGCGCCTTCTCTCGTGGGATCGTAATCGTTGGACGTCATGGGCAGGCCCTTTCGATCGATCTTCCCCGGCTTTGCTCAGTCGAGGCCGATCAGGCGCGCGGTGATCGGCGATGACGGATCCTTCAGTCCGTCGATCACGGTAAAATGGTTCAGCCCGGGATCGACGACGAGGCGCGTCGGCACGTCGAAGCCGGTCCAGAGATTGGCCATCAGGTCGGACTGACGAATGAATTCCGGCCGCTCGCTGCCGCCGACCCAGGCGGTGACGGGCGAATGCCCGCGCGGCAGATGCAGCGCCGCGCTTTCGAGCGTCGCCTCCTCCATGGTCATGCCGAGCGTCTCGTTCATCTTCGTCTTCAGCAGCGGACGCAAATCATGCAGGCCGCTGATCGAAAGCGCGCCGGCGATACGGTTGTAGACGGCGGGCTCCAGCCGGCTGTCGTCGCACAGCATGCGGGTGACGAGATGGCCGCCAGCGGAGTGGCCGGCGAGCCGGATCGGCCCGGAGACGAGCGAAGCCGCCTTGGCGATCGCCGCGGCGATCTCGGCGGTGATGTTGGAGATGCGTGCGGCCGGCGTCAGCGTGTAGCTCGGCAACGCCACCGTCCAGCCATGCTGGCGCGCGCCTTCGGCCAGATCAGTCCAGGTCGATTTGTCGAAGCGCATCCAGTAGCCGCCGTGGACGAAGACGACGAGGCCCTTGCTGTCGCCGTCGGGCAGGATCAGGTCGAGGCGCTGACGCTCGCCGGCGCCATAGGCGATGTCGGCGCGAAAATCCTTCAGCCCGGCGCGGTAGGCGGCCGCCCGCTCGGCCCATTGTCCAGGCATCTTGTCCGAGCCGGGGATGTGGGCCGAGTTGGCGTAAGCATCATCCCAATCGCGCATTGTCACTCCCACGGACTCGTCCAGCAAACCGGACGCCAGTCTGCCACCGGGACGCCCAGCATCCTAGTCTTTCTTTTAAGCTTAAAGCATCTAGCAGATCGAACGACGATTGGTTGGGCACGTTCCCCGGGCACAGCGCAGCGTGCAACGATGCGCTGCTGAACCGGGGTCCAGCGCCTCTGCCGCAACATGGGTCCCGGCTCGGCGGCGCACCGCTTCGCGCTGCCCCGCGTCCGGGACACCAGACCTTTACGCCTTCTCCACCCCGCACCATTCCGCGATGAACAGCGCCATCGCCTTGGTCGTCTTCCTCAGCGACTCCAGCTCGACATATTCGTTGAAGCCGTGCATCTCGCCGCCGCTGGCGCCGAAGCAGAGACTCGGGATGCCGTGGTTGAGGCCGTAGAAGCGGGTGTCGGTGAGCGCGGTGAAGACGAGATCCTCCGGCATGCCGCCATAAACCTTGTCGAACGCATTGCCGAACGCGGCTTCCGGTGCCGCCGCGTCGGTCAGTTCATAGCCCTCCGACAGGAAGCCGGACCATTCAATCTCCGGCGGATTGTTGGCGAGGAAGCGGTGGTTGCGCGCGGCAGCGGCGACGCAGGCCGTGATCTCCTTCTGGTGATCGGCAATCGACCAGCCCGGCAACACCGCGATCCGGCAATCGACATCGCACCAGGCCGGCACGCTGGAGGCCCAATCACCGCCCTTGATGATGCCGGGGTTGAAGTTGATGGGATGGTTCAGCGTCTTGAAGTGCCTGTCAGCCTTGGCGCGCTCGTTCCATTCGATCTCGAGCTTTTGCAGCGCCTGGATCAAATGATAGGCGGCCATGATCGCGTTCGCGCCGGAGCCGGCAAACGCGACATGGGTCGGGTGCCCCTTCACCCGCAGGCGAAACCAGATCACGCCGACCTGCGAACGCACCATCTTGCCGCCGGTCGGCTCCGGAATGAAGCAGGCGTCCGCGCGATAGCCGCGCTGCAGCGTCGACAGCGCGCCGACGCCGGTGCTCTCCTCCTCGATCACGGATTGAAAGTGAATCCGTGCCGTCGGTTTGAAGCCCGCGGCCTTGATCGCATCCAGCGCATAGAGCGCGCCGATGGTGCCAGACTTCATGTCGCAGGCACCGCGGCCGAACATCTTGCCGTCCTTGATGACGGGCGAGAACGGCGGCGTGTCCCACAGTTCCAGGGGGCCTGCGGGCACGACGTCGCAGTGGCCCTGCAGGATCAGCGATTTGCCGCCATTCGTTTGCGGACGGTAGGTGCCCACCACCGAACGCGCCTTGGAAAAGTCATGCTCGATGGGGCCGAAGCCGCGCAGATCCTTGAGATCGTCGACGTCGATGTGCCAGTCGTCGACCTCGTAGCCGCGCGCGCGCAGGAGGTCGCCGATCATGTCCTGGCACGGCCCCTCCGCCCCGCGGGTCGAAGGGATTGCGACAAAATCGCGTGTGGTGGCGAGCTGGGCCTCGAAGCCGGCATCGACGGCGTCAAGAATCCTCTGCTGCGTTCCGGCATTCATCAGGCAACTCCCGGCATTCCAATGGTTCCCAAGGAGCGCGCAAGCTAGCCGATTTCAGCCGTTCGGGTACTCCACAAAATAAGCATCCCGCAATGCATCTTCGAGCAGGCGGCCTTCCGAATAGCCATTCAGCGTCGCAGGCCGGCTGACGCCGTCGAGCAGGCGCGGGCACGGCTCCGGCGCGCCGAGCACGGTGCGCACCGGGATGCGCTCGGCATAGATCGGCAGCGCATAGTCCTCGTCGTCGTCGGCGACACCCTTGGCACGGACCTTGGCCGAGGCCTCCTCGATCTCCATCGCAATGAAGGAGGTCGCCTTGATCTCCTGCGTGTTGCTGGCCCGCAGGCTCGCCGTGCGGTCCGGAAAGAAGCGGTCGACCATCGCGATCACCGCGCGCTCCTTCTCCTCGGGGTCGGTGACGAGATAGGCGGTGCCGAACGCCATCACCGCACGGTAGTCGGCGGAGTGATTGAAGCCGCAGCGCGCGAGCACGAGGCTGTCGAGATGGGCGACTGTGAGACACACGCGCTCGCCCTTGGTCTGGCTGCGCAGCATCCGGCTTGCGCTCGAGCCATGCCAGTACAGCTTGGTGCCCTCGCGCCAGAAGAAGGTCGGCGTGCAATAGGGCTGGCCGTCGATCACGTAGGAGACGTGGCAGAGCATCGAGGAATCCAGGATGCGATGAACCGTGGCGTGGTCGTAGAAGCCGCGGTCGTGCCGGCGCTTCACCTGGTTGCGCACTGAGGTCGGATAGGAATTCGAGGTCTCGGTCTGGCTCACGGCCGCTCCTGCTCGGATTGGAAGAAATCTGGAAGCAGTTGTAGCGGCGCATTTGGTCTGCGATAGTTCCAATTCCATGCGAAATATTCCGACCAATTCTCTCCCCTCACCGGCCAGGCCTTCCTTGCCGACAAAGACCGAGCTGCCGCTCGACCTCACAGGCCCGCACGTCACGCCAGGCGCCTCCGCCGCACACCGGCTCTATCAGGCGCTGTGCGAGATGATCGTCTCCGGCCTCGTCAAGCCCGGCGAGCCGCTGCCGCCGTCGCGAACGCTGGCCAGGCAGACCGGGTTTCGGCGCAACGCCGTCGTCATCGCCTATGAGCGCCTGATCGCCGACGGCTTCGCCGAGGCGACCGTCGGCTCCGGAACGTTCGTCGCCGCGCGCATTCCTGCGCGCACGGCCGAGCCGGACAGGCCGAAGGCCATCGTCGAAACGCCTGGGCAAGGCGCCTTCGCGCTCGGCTGCACCCATATCGACGAACGCGCGGTGCAGCGTTTTCGCGCCTTCGTCGGCCGACGCATGCGCGCCTTCGGGCCTGAGCACCTTCACTATGGCGATCCCCGCGGCAGCCGCGAGCTGCGCGCGGCGATCGCCGATCATCTGTTGTCGGCGCGCGGCCTGCGCTGCGACCCCGATCAGATCATGCTGACGTCGGGCACGCTGCATGCGCTGCGCATCGTGCTGAGCGCGATCCTCAAGCCCAACGACCAGGTCTGGTGCGAGGACCCAGGTTACCCCGCCGCGCGAAAAACCATCGCGCATTGCGGCTATCGCGCCGTGCCGGTTCCGGTCGACGAGCACGGGATGCAGGTCGCCAAGGGACGCACTGCCGGCTCCAACGCGCGCGCGGCCTATGTCACGCCGTCGCATCAGTTTCCGCTGGGCGTGCAGATGTCGATGCCGCGGCGGCTCGAGCTTCTGGACTGGGCCAGGCAGGCCGGCGCATTCGTACTGGAGGACGATTACGACAGCGAGTTTCGCTATGACGGCGCACCGCTGATGTCGCTCGCCGGCATCGATCGCCTCCAGCGCGTGATCTACCTCGGCACGTTTGCCAAGACGCTGTTTCCCGGCCTGCGCATCGGCTATTGCGCCCTGCCCGAACGCCTGATCGCGGACGTGACGGCTGCGCGCGCGGCGCTCGACCGCTTTCCCGGCACGCTGATGGAAGGTGCGGTCGCCGACATGCTCAACTCCGGCGCCTTCGCCGCCAACCTCAAGCGCGTGCGAAAACTCTATCGCGACGCCCGCGATGTGCTGGCCAAAACGCTGGAAGCCGCATCCGATGGCGCGCTCTCGGTACCAGTGCCATCGCAGGGCCTGCATCTGGTCGCCCGGTTTGATCGCTCGGTCGACCTTTCGGTGGCAGCGCGGGCCAAGCAGGCGGCCGGCGCGGAAGGCTGGCTCTTGGCCGACACCTATTCGCGCGCGCCCCCTCTGCCTGGCTTCGTGCTGGGATTTTCCGGCCACGCGGTTCCACAGCTCATCGCCTCCGCCGAACGGCTCGCGCGGGAATCGCGCACCGCCCTGCGCACGAGGAACAGATCCGCCCGGGGGCCCTGACAAAGGTTCACTATCAGAATCGCGAGCCCGTCCTTACATTGCGGTATCAATGCCGGGATCTTTCGCCATGCCTTTCCGCCGTGCAGCTTGCCTCTCAGTCCTGATCTCCGCCGCGCTCGTGACGACGGCGCACGCCGTCACGGTCGGACGCGAGCAGGACATCGTCGATCTCAAGCTAGGTCAGCGCGTGCAGGTGGACGACGGAACCTGCCCCGCCGGACAGGTCAAGGAAGTGCGCGGAACGAAGATGACCGACAAGGGCGTCGCGCGCACCAGCGCTTGCGTGCCGCGCTACGGTCCGAAGACGAAATAATTACTGCTTCGCCGGATCGAACATGCACTGCAAGGTCGGCTTGGCGATCTTGGTGAAGGTCGGACCGATCTCGCCCTGCTTGGACGTCGGCACCCAGTCGGTCTCGATGGTGGGCACGCCGGTCTCGCTGATGCCGCGCAACAGCGCTTCGCGCAGATCGCGGTCCTCGACGGCCGCCGCGGCGTGATCGTGCAGGCAGCCGCAGACTTCCTCGGGATGTTCCCACCGCCCAAGCATCCGCGGAGCGCACTGACGCACGAACTCAGTGCGGGGATCCGGTAACCTGGTGGGAGCGCGCACCTGCGCCTGGGCGGCATTGATCGTCAGAACGGACACGAACGCAGCGGCGCAAAATCGAACGATCATGATGGCCTTTATCGGCTGATTTTCTTGTTATCGATCAGAAGCGCGCAGCAACCACGATCGACTGCGACGTCGTGGGGGTGATCGGCGAGCCGCTGTACTGGAAGGTGCCGACACCGGGAAGATTGCCGTCCGGCGCGCCCGCGAACGAAGAGCCTGCGATCACGAAACCGAAGGCAAGGATGAAGCTGAGCGCGCGCATGGTCTTGTCTCCGAATTCGGTGGCCGGCGATGCGCCGTCGTTCGTTGGAATCTGATAACCATGGGCGGTTTCGCGCGTGAGGCGCCAAAAGCGCAAAATGGTTTCATCTTGGGTGAGAATTGTTTCGTCCGGCCCGGGACGACGACATAATTCTCCGAAAAGACCAATCATTTCAGATGGGTCTCGCCGCAGATCAAAGTAGCCTGCCAAGTTCCGGCTGCGGTGCGCGACCACACCGGACGCAGCCGCCGTCATGCTCGCGCCTTACCCGCTTCACACGCATTTTACGTTTTTCTGCTGAATGGAACGGCAAACGAAGGCTGGGTCGAACCGAGGGCACGTCGGCCGCGACCCAAGCCATCGAAGCCAGGACGCCCGGATCACCGGGCGCGTTTACTTGAGGGATGGCCATTATGGTGGCGCAAGATCGCGCAATGCCGCGCGAGGCGGACCAACGGACGGACCGCGGAGATCAACGATCGAATCGCGTCGCCTCAGCCGGCGCAATGTCGTTGCAGTCTGGCCGCGGCTTTGAAGCCGCGCCACAAGCGCTCGTGCGCCTGACCGGCTCGCACCTTGTCAAACCGCGGGCCAGCCGCGCTGAGTGAACCCAAGCGCGGCACTGAGTGAACGCAAGCGCGTCACTGAGTGAAGAACTCGCCGCACTTCTGGACGTTTGCGTCCGTCGGTCCCCACGGCATGATCGGCACGGTCGAGGTCGAGTTCTTCGGCGAGCCCTCGATCAGCCTGTCCGAATAGACCATGTAGACCAGCACGTTGCGCTTGGAGTCGCAGCCGCGCACGATCTGCATCTTCTTGAAGAACAGCGAGCGGCGCTGACGGAACATGTCGTCGCCCTGCTCCATTTTGTTCTTGAACTTGATCGGGCCGACCTGGCGGCAGGCCAGCGAGATGTCCGAGACCTCCTCGGCAAGGCCCAGCCAACCCTTGAAGCCGCCCTTCTCCGGCACGGTGAAATGACAGGCGACGCCCTCGACTTCAGGATCGTCGAGACCATAGGTCGCGAGCTTGTCGTTCGGGCTCATCCATTTGAACACGGTGGAGCGGCGGAAGATCAGATCGGGCTCGTCGGCAGCCGAAGCGGACGCCGCCGGAACGACCAGGGCCAGGAGGAAGAAAGCTAGGCCTTTCAATCGGATGCCAGAAAGACCGAGGAAACGAGATGACATGAAGTTCTCCGCTAACAAGTCGCCACAATGTAGGCATGAGGCAGCCGCTCAGGAAGACGACGGACAGACGGGCGCGGCCGCCGTTTACCGCTCCGTGAGGCTTTTTTGCTACGACTTGGACAAATGTAGCTGATGGCAGAACCGCCCTGCTGGTGAACGCGTATCCCCTCTGCGAGACTAACTTCTGATTTGGATTATGGATTCGAGGATGAACAGCGTGAACGGGTCGGGTTTTTCTGCCAAGCCGGCGCGGCTGTGGCAGGTCGCCATTTTGACGGCGGCGGGTGTGATCGGCGCGACCAGCCAGGCAGGCGCTGCATTTTATTATTGGACGGATTATTCCGACGGGTCCTATTACGCCCGGCAGGACCGGCATCCCGAAATACCGCGCCAGAAGCCGCAGAAGCGCGGCGCTGCCGTCAAGAAGGAAGCTGTCGCCGGGAAGGAAGCCGGGACCAAGCCCCAAGGGCCGCTGGTCATCGTCGTCTCGATCGACCGGCAGAAGGTCACGGTCTACGACACCAACGGCGTGTTCGCGGAATCTCCGGTGTCGACAGGCATGAAGGGCCATTCGACGCCGATGGGTGTGTTCAGCGTCATCCAGAAGCACAAATTCCACCACTCCAACATCTATAGCGGCGCGCCGATGCCGTACATGCAGCGGATCACCTGGTCCGGTGTCGCCATGCATGCCGGCGTGCTGCCGGGTTATCCGGCCTCGCATGGCTGCATCCGCATGCCGATGGCGTTCGCGGTGAAGATGTGGAACTGGACCAGGATGGGCGCGCGCGTCATCGTCGCGCCCGGCGAGATGACGCCGCACAGCTTCTCCCATCCCCTGCTCGCCTCCGTGCGCGTGCCCCCGCAGCCTGCCGCCAGCCTCGAGCCGCAGACCAATGCCGGCGACAAGGCCGACAAGGGCGCCGCGCTGACCAAAGGCGCCGAGACCAAAACTGCCAGCGCCGACAGCGTGCTCGAGCTGCGCACGTCCGTCGGACACGTCGTGATGTCGGATGTGACCACGGGCAATGCGTCAGCCCGCGACGAAGCCGCCGTGCCGGCCGACAAGACCAGGACGGCCGAGGCATTCGACGCGGCCAAGCCTCAATCGGAGGAAGCCGCCAAGCCGGCTAGCGACGACAAGCCCGCCACCGACAAGGTCGAAGCTGTCAAGACCGAGCCGGTCAAGACGGAAGCCGCGGACTCCGCGAAGACGCCCGATGCGCCGGCCACTGCACCTGCGCTCGCCGCCTCGCCCGACGCGAAGAAGGATGACGGCCGCGTTGCCGAACCGGCGGCGGCCGCAAAGCCGGAAGCGCCCAAGCGGGCCGGCCAGATCGCCGTCTTCATCAGCCGCAAGGATTCCAAGCTCTACGTACGGCAGAATTTCGCGCCGTTGTTCGAGGTCCCGATCACGATCGCCACGAGCGACCGTCCGCTCGGCACGCATATCTTCACCGCCGAGCTCGACAAGACCGACTCCAATGCGCTGCGTTGGTCGGTGGTGTCGCTGCCGGTCTCCGCCCGTTCCGCGGCGCGCGAGGACGACAGCCGCCTCACGCGCCGCAAGGGTGACGCTGCGGTGATCCCCGTCGCCGCCAAGCCTGTGGCTGCCAAGCCCGTGGTCACGCCGGACAGCCCGGCCGCGGCCCTCGACCGCGTCTCTATCCCCGCCGACACCATGGCGAAGATCAACGAGATGCTGACATCCGGCGGCTCGATCATCATCTCGGATCAGGGCATCAACCAGGGCGAGACCGGCGAAGGCACCGACTTCATCGTCCGCCTGTACTGACCTGTTTCACGACGCGTCGATAACGCGGTGTTGACGAGGCAGGTCGCAGCGGCGGAGTAACATCCGGCCCGGATCATTTCGGGGGACGCCGTCATGATGAATCGCAGAACCGTGCTCACCGCGGCGCTTGCAGGCATGCTCACGCCGACAACGCGCGCACTCGCCGATGGCGGCATGAGCCGGATCTCGGCCTATGCCTTTTCCTTCCCCGCTTTGTCCGGCGACGACATCCGCCTTGCCGCCTTCACTGGCAAGCCGCTGCTGGTGGTCAACACCGCATCGCTCTGTGGCTACACGCCGCAATATGCCGGCCTGCAGGAGATCTGGAACGAGTTTCGTGCGCGCGGGCTCACCGTGATCGGAGTGCCCTCCAACGATTTCGGCGGCCAGGAGCCGGGCGGCAGCAGCGAGATCACCGAGACCGCGCACCACCAATATGGTGTTACCTTTCCGATCGCAGCCAAGGTGAACGTCGTCGGAGCAAAGGCGCATCCGTTCTACAAATGGGCCGCCGATGCGCGCCCGCGCGAAGTTCCGCGCTGGAACTTCCACAAATATCTGATCGGCCGCGACGGCTACATCGTCGAGGTCTTTCCGTCCGCGGTCGAACCGGCCGACACGCGGATCAAGACGGCCATTGCCAGGACGCTGGCCGACAGTTGACGCGCGGCGCCCCAATCCGGCTGGGCACAATTGTGGCGGGATGCCAAACAGCCGTTGCAATGGCGATGGCCCACCATCTAGGCTAGGATCGTTTGGGGCAGGACGGTTTTTGCCGGGGGCGAAAAGCAGCGGCGGAACAACGGGATCAATCTCGAGGACAACACCATGCGTGTGGCGGCAGGACTGATTTTGGCAAGCGCGATGTCGGTTGCGATGACCGGCGCAGCATGGTCGCAGACCCCGGCCGCAAAGCCCGCAGCTGCGACGCAAGCCGCACCCGCGGCGACGCCGGCAGCGGCTGCGCCTGCTGCCGCTCCGCCAGCAGCTCCCGCGGCCGCCGCCGCG
>NZ_LBJV01000037.1:0-43661 GCF_028128855.1 Bradyrhizobium sp. CCBAU 11430 | reverse complement strand
TCGCAGCGACGACGCTGGGGATATAGCGCGTCCAACTCGCCGTAGCCCGACTAAGTAGTCAGTCGCTCACCATCGCCGCCAACGATCCGCAGCGACACCACGCTTCCCACCCGCTCGCCAGCGATCGCCACCGGCAGGTAATGCTCCGTGCGGCCCTGCGCCTCACTCTCGATCAGCACATCGCGCGTGGCACCGATTTCGGCTTGCAGCCGCTTGCGTAGCGCCATCTCGCCAGCTGCCCGCAGCCGCTTCGCGCGCTCCTTGATCGCCGGCCCCGCCACCTGCGGCATCCGTGCGGCCGGCGTGCCGGGGCGAGGTGAATAGGGGAAGACGTGCAGGAATGTCAGGCCGCATTCCTCGACCAGATCGAGCGAGCGCGAAAACATCTCCTCCGTCTCGGTCGGGAAACCCGCGATGATGTCGGCACCGAACAGGACATCGGGGCGCAGGCGGCGCACCTGCTCGCAGAACACGATCGCGTCCTGCCGTGAATGCCGCCGCTTCATCCGCTTCAGGATCATGTCGTCGCCGGATTGCAGCGACAGATGCAGATGCGGCATCAGCCGCGCATCGCCGGCGATGGCGTCAAGCAGATCAGCATCCACCTCGATCGAATCGATCGAGGAGATGCGCAGGCGCCTGAGTTCCGGCACATGCCGCAAGATCTGCTTCGTCAGCATGCCGAGCTTCGGCGCGCCCGGAAGGTCAGTGCCGTAGCTGGTGAGATCGACACCGGTCAGCACGATCTCGGCATGGCCGCGCTCGGCCAGCGTCCGCACCTGCTCGACCACCGCGCCCATCGGTACCGAGCGCGAATTGCCGCGGCCATAGGGGATGATGCAGAAGGTGCAGCGATGGTCGCAGCCGTTCTGCACCTGCACGAACACGCGCGGCAGGCCGCTCGTATAGCCGTCGATGAGATGCGGCGCCATCTCCCTCACGGCCATGATGTCGCTGACGGCGATCTTCTCGCCGGCGCCGAGATCGAAGGCATCGCGGGCCTCGCGCCAGGCTTGGCGGCGCATCTTGTCGTCGTTGCCGACGACGCGATCGACCTCGGTCATGTCGGCGAACATCGCAGCTTGCGTCTGCGCCGCGCAACCGGTGACGACGATGCGCGCCTCGGGCCGTTCGCGCTTCAGTTTGCGGATCGATTGCCGCGCCTGCGCCACCGCCTCGTTGGTGACGGCGCAACTGTTGATGACGATGGTGTCTGAAAGGCCAGCACCCTCGGCCTCGCGGCGGATCACTTCGGCCTCGAAAGCATTGAGGCGGCAGCCGAAGGTGACGACGTCGACGGCCATCAGGCGGCCGGCGCAAACAGCGCCGGATCGAATCTGCCCTCATATTCGAAGGTCGCCGTGCCCGTCATCAGCACGTGATCGTCGCGTTCGCGCCATTCGATGCCGAGCTTGCCGCCGGGCAGCGTGATCTCGACCTTGCGCTCGGCCCGCTTCAGGCGGGCCGCACCGACGGCCGTGGCGCAGGCCGCCGAGCCGCAGGCCCTGGTCAGGCCGGCACCGCGCTCCCAGGTGCGGATCGTGATGTGCTTGTCATCGACGATATGGGCGAGCGTGATGTTGGCGCGCTCCGGGAAGATCGGGTGGTTTTCGAGCAGCGGACCGAAACGCTCGAGATCGTAGGCGTTGACGTCGTCGACCCAGAAAATCGCATGCGGATTGCCCATGCTCAACACGGAGGGCGAATGCAGGATGGGATTGTCGATCGGCCCGATCTGCAATTCGATGTAGCGGGTATCGCGGAACTCTTCCGCCAGCGGAATGTCCTGCCAGCCGAACTTCGGCGCGCCCATATCGACGGTGTAGAGATCGGGCGCCGGGCCCTGCCAGGCATTGAGCAAGCCGGCCGCCGTCTCGAACGTCGCGGCGGTCTGCCCGTTCTTCTCGAAGATGCGCCGCACCACACAGCGCATGCCGTTGCCGCAGGCACCGGCCTCGGAGCCATCGCTGTTGTAGATGCGGATGAAGGCTTCGGTGCCGTCGAGCCGCGGCTTCTGCAGCACCATGAGCTGGTCGTAGGCCACGCCACCGTTCGCGGACGCCACCGCGCGGGCGTCGTCCGGCGTCACCTTTGCTGCGGAATCGCGCATGTCGACAACGACGATCTCGTTGCCGATGCCGTTCATCTTGGCAAATGCGTGGTTGGCCAGCGCGCTCATGAAAATTCCCGAATTTCGCCTGTCTTATATGGCGATCCTTGGCGGCTTGGCCAGTGATTTGCCGCCGGGCGCCAGGAGGACTGCCAGGAGAACTCCCATGACGCATCTGTCATGGGACGAATTTGGCACCCACGTGTTAGAACGGCGAAAGTTCGTCGCGAACCGGGATGCGCGGCCGGGCTCAAGCCGGATTAGGCCTTGGTGGGCAAGGTCTTGCTGATGAAGGGCCTTGGTTAAGGCCTTGGGGAGAATAAAAATGATGAGGTTTCGTCGTCTTGCTCTGGCCGCGCTGATCCCGGCAGCGGCCTTGTCGCTTGGCCTGCCCGAGGTTCTGGCGCAAACTCCGAGCCCGGCACCGGCGGCCTCGGCAAGTCCCTCGCCGGCCCCATCGGCTTCTCCCGCCCCGGCCGCGAGCGCCTCGCCTGCCCCATCGGCGACGGCCTCACCCGCGCCGTCGCCTGCCGCCAGCGCGTCGCCGGCCCCGACAACGTCGCCCTCGCCCGCAGCCAGTGCCTCACCCAGCCCCACGGCCCCGCCGCCGGCGGCGGCCGCAACACCTGCCCCGGTGCAGACCGCCGATCCGTTCGGCCTGGAAACCACGCTCGAGGGGAAGAAGGTCGTGATGGTCAAGGGCACTGCCAATTGGGACTCGGCCTTCGACACGCTGATCGACGCTTTCAAGGCGCTGAATACGCTCCTGGACAAGCAGGGCATCAAGCATGCCGGCAATGCGATGATCGTCTACACCTCGACCGACGATACCGGCTTCACCTTCCTTGCCGAGATCCCGGTCGAGCAGGATCCCAAGAACCTTGCCAAGGACATGAGCATCGGCAAGTCGCCGGAGGGCAAGGTGCTGAAATTCGTCCATCGCGGTTCCTACGACAACATGGACAACACCTACGAGGCGATCACCAATCACCTCGACGACAAGAGACTGGAAGCCAAGGACACCTTCATCGAGGAATACCTCACCGATCCACTCAAGACGGCAGAGGACAAGCTCGTGATCAACGTTTTCGTGCCACTGAAGTGAGACCGATGAAAAAGACTGCCGTACTTGCTACGTCCCTTGCCGCCGTTTTCGCCGCCACGCTGCTGACAACGCCCGCGCTTGCCGATGATTTTCCATCCGCCATTACGGTGAGCGGCGAAGCCAACATTTCTGCGGCGCCCGATCTCGCGCAGATCGACGCCGGCGTCGCCAACGACGCCAAGACAGCGAAGGAAGCATCCGATGCCAACAACGCCGCGATGGGCAAGGTGCTGCTGGCTTTGAAGGGCGCCGGCATCGCCGAGAAGGATTACCAGACCTCGCGGCTGTCGCTGCAGCCGCAATACGGCCAGAACAAATCCACCGGCGCATCCCCGGTGGTCGGCTTCCGCGCCAGCAACCGTGTCACCGTAAAAATTCGCGACGTGACCAAGGTCGCCACCATCATCGACACGCTGGTCGGCGCCGGCGCCAACGACATCGGCAACATCTCCTTCGAGGTGACGCAGGCCTCGAAGCTGCTCGACGACGCGCGCGAGCAGGCGGTCGTGGACGCGCGCCGCAAGGCCGAGATCTACGCCAAGGCCACCGGCGTCACGCTGGGCGCTCCGCTCAGCGTGTCCGAGGGCGGCGCCCCGGTGCCGCTGTTCAAGTCGCGGATGGCAACAGCGCCGATGGCAGCACCGCAAGCCGCAGTTGCGCCCGGCGAGGAAACGCTGTCGGTGACGGTGAATGTGAGCTGGGCGATCAAAGCGGGGCAGTAGGCCGCAAGAGGCACGCTGCCCGCCCAAACAACGGTGGTCGTCCCCGCGAAGGCGGGGACCCATAACCACAGGGAGGAGTGTGAGGCAGCTCTCCCACTCCGAGTCTTCGCCAAACCACTCCCTGTGGGTATGGGTCCCGGATCTACGCTCCGCTTCGCTTCGCTTGTCCGGGACGACAGCGAGACCTAAATCTCCACCACCTGCCCCGGTTTCATCGCCACGAACTTCTCCTGCGGAATCTTCGCAGCATCCAGCGCCTCGAGCAGCGCCTTGGCCGGCGCGTCGATCGCCTCATCCGTGAGCTGGAACGTGCCGTGATGATGCCCGAGCGCGGCCTCGGCGCCGCAATCGCGTAGCGCCTTCACCGCGTCCTCCGGATTCATGTGCTGGTCGCGCATGAACCAGCGCGGCTCGTAGGCGCCGATGGGGAGAATCGCCAGTCGCAGCTTCCCATGCTTCTCGGCGACACGGCGGAAATGCCGGCCATCGCCATAGCCGGAATCGCAGACGACGTAGATTTTTCCGGCCGACGTCTCCAGCACGAAACTCGCCCACAGCGCCTTGTTGCGATCGAACATGCCGCGCGCCGTCCAGTGCCGGGTCGGCACCAGGTGCACGGCGATGCCCCCGCCGAGGTCGACGCGGTCATGCCAGTCGAAGGCTTCAACCTTGATCGTGGAATCCCAGCTGCGCATCGTCACGTCGTTGCCGAGCGGGGTCACCACACGCGGGGCAAAATTCTTGGTGAGCCGCGACAGCGTCGCGATGTCGAGATGATCGTAATGGCCGTGCGAGACCAGCACGACGTCGATCTTCGGCAGCTTCTCGAAGGCGATGCCGGGATCGTTGTGCCGCTTCGGCCCGGCCCAGGCGACCGGCGAGACCCGCGTCGACCAGACGGGGTCGACCAGAATGTTGCGGCCGCCGGTCTGGATCAGCCAGCTGGCATGCCCGACGAAGGAGAGCCGCACCTTGTCGCCGTCGACCCGCGCCGGCGGCGTGTCGGCATGGGGGCTGGGCGCCCAGTCGGGCCAGGTGGCGCGCTGCCGCTTGCCGCCGAGCTGCCAACGCAGCACCTCCCGAAGCGATTTCGGCGGCGCGCCGTCCGGATCGAAGAAGTTCAGACCGTCGAAATGGTCGGAGGCGGGACCGTCGTAGGTTTTCATGCGGGACATCCAAAGGGACGGGACACCGACCAGGGCGCCTGCCCCGGCAAGCAGTCCGAACAGGCGGCGGCGGGTGATCGGCACGGCGGGCTTCAGGACTGGTGGCGGAGGTAAGTCATCACCTTCTATATGGGCGAGGCAAAAGGAAAAGGAACCTGCAGTCGAAAGCGACGTATTTTCAAGATGTTACCTTGGTAGAGACATTCCGGCGCCCTAACTTTCCTTGACTTTTGGGCGTGAGCGGCGTTTAACCCCGCCACTTTCTCGGAAAGGCTTTCTTTTCGACCCGCCGACTGGTCCTCGAGGCCGGAGGTCAACGCCCGACAGCGCTGTGCGCCCTCGGGCGTAAAGGTGTTTGGACTTTCTTCTCCCTCGCCCCGCTCTTGCGGGGAGAGGGTCGGGGTGAGGGGCTCTCTCCGCGCATGGTGCGCGTAGACGGTCCCGTACCCCCTCACCCGGATCGCAAGGGCGATCCGACCTCTCCCCGCGAGCGGGGAGAGGTAAAAGAGGACAACGGCATTGTTCGACAATCTGTCGGAACGGCTTGGCGGAATTCTCGATCGTCTGACGGGGCGCGGTGCGCTGACCGAAAAGGACGTCGATGCCGCGATGCGCGAGGTGCGCCGCGCGCTGCTGGAGGCCGACGTCGCGCTCGAGGTGGTTCGCAGCTTCACCGAGCGCGTGCGCGAGCAGGCGATCGGCGCGACCGTCGTCAAGTCGGTCACCCCCGGCCAGATGGTCGTCAAGATCGTCCATGACGAGCTGATCAACACGCTTGGGGCCGAAAGCCAGACCATCGACGTCAACTCCGTGCCGCCGGTGCCGATCATGATGGTCGGTCTGCAAGGCTCCGGTAAAACCACCACCACTGCAAAGCTCGCCCGCCGTCTGGTCCAGCGCGACAAGCGCAAGGTGCTGATGGCCTCGCTCGACGTCTATCGCCCGGCGGCGATGGAGCAGCTGGCCGTGCTCGGCCGCGACCTCGACATTCCGACCCTGCCGATCGTGGCGGGACAGCAGCCGCCGCAGATCGCCAAGCGCGCGCTGGAAGCCGGTAAGCTCGGCGGCTACGACATCGTGCTGCTCGACACCGCCGGCCGCACCACGCTCGACGAAGATATGATGGCGGAAGCCGCCGCGATCAAAGCTGCGGCCAATCCGCATGAAGTGCTGCTGGTCGCCGACAGCCTCACCGGTCAGGACGCCGTGAACCTCGCGCGCGCGTTCGATCAGCGCGTCGGCCTCACCGGCATCGTGCTGACCCGCGTCGACGGCGACGGCCGCGGCGGTGCTGCGCTGTCGATGCGCGCGGTCACCGGCAAGCCAATCAAGCTGATCGGCACCGGTGAAAAGACCGACGCGCTGGAAGATTTCCACCCCGATCGTATTGCCGGCCGCATCCTTGGCATGGGCGACGTGGTGTCGCTGGTCGAGCGCGCTGCCGCCAACATCGACGCCGAAAAGGCCGCGCGCACCGCCGAACGCATGCGCAAGGGTCAGTTCGACCTCAACGACATGCGCGAGCAGCTGCTGCAGATGGCCAGCATGGGCGGCATCAGCGGGCTGATGGGCATGATGCCCGGCATCGCCAAGATGAAGAACCAGATTGCGGCCGCCGGCATCGACGACAAGATCCTGAAGCGCCAGGTCGCGGTGATCGATTCCATGACGCGCGACGAGCGCCGTCATCCCGATTTGCTCAAGGCCAGCCGCAAGAAGCGTATCGCTGCAGGGTCCGGCCAGAGCGTCGAGCAGGTCAACAAGCTGCTCAAGATGCACCGGAACATGGCTGATGTGATGAAGGCCATGGGCTCGGGCAAGCGCGGCCCGCTCGCCGGCATCGCGCAGGCCATGGGCTTTGGCGGCGGCATGAAGCCGCCTTCGCCGGAAGAGATGAAGGCGCTGCAGGAGAAGATGCAGAGCGGCGGCGGACAGGGTCTGCCCAATTTGCCGAAGGATCTGCCTGCCGGCTTGCGTCAGGGCCTGCCGAATGTGCCAGGGCTCACGGGCCTCAGCGGCAAGCCGATGCTGCCGGGCCTCGGCGGTTTTCCCGGCAAGAAGAAATGAGGAATTCGTCACGAGGGATCGCACGGTCTCGCGCGGCGCGAAAATACCAATCAACCGAACAAACTGTACTTTGAAGGAGAACTGAATGTCCGTCGTTATCCGCCTCGCCCGCGCAGGCACCAAGAAGCGTCCCGTCTATCACGTCGTCGTCGCCGACTCGCGCTTCCCCCGCGATGGCCGCTTCATCGAGCGTCTCGGCTATTTCAACCCGCTACTGCCGAAGGACAACGAGACTCGTCTGAAGCTCGACATGGACAAGGTGAAGGCCTGGCTCGCCAAGGGCGCGCAGCCGTCCGACCGCGTGGCGCGTTTCCTCGACGCTGCCGGCGTCAAGAAGCGCGAAGCGCGCAACAACCCCGAGAAGGCCGTGCCGCGCAAGGAGCGCAAGGCGCAGGCCGAAGCCGCCGCGAAGGGCTAAGGCTAGGTCATGTCGGCGCTGGTCTGCGTCGCGCGGATCGGCGCCGCGCATGGTGTGCGCGGTGCGGTCAAATTGTGGACCTTCACCGAGGATCCCTTTGCCGTCAGGCGCTATGGCCCGCTGCTGTCCAAGGACGGCAAGCGCCAGTTCGAGGTCGCAACGGCGCGCGAGGCAAAAGATCATCTGGTCGCGACGTTCAAGGGCGTCACGACCCGCGATGAGGCCGAGCGCCTCAACGGCATCGAGCTCTACGTCGCGCGCGAAAAACTGCCCGCGACCGACGACGACGAATATTACCACACCGATCTGATCGGGCTCGCCGCCGTCACCACGGAAGGCGATGCGCTCGGCCGCGTGCTCGCGATCCATAATTTCGGCGCCGGCGACATCATCGAGATCGCTCCACCCAAGGGCACGACGATGCTGCTGCCGTTCACGAACGCAGTGGTGCCGGAGGTCGATCTCAAAGGCGGCCGCGTCGTGATCGCGCTGCCGCAGGAGATCGAGGGCGATGACAATGATCCCTCCACGAGTCGTCCCCGCGAACGCGGGGACCCATAACCACAGGCCGTGGTTTTTGGCTAAGCTGATGGCTCCAGCCATCGCAAAACTGGCTGCGGTGGTTATGGGTCCCGGATCTGCGCTGCGCTTGTCCGGGACGACGAGAATTGAGATCCGATGACAACCCCCTCACCCTGGCGCGCGACGGTGCTGACGCTGTTTCCGGAGATGTTTCCGGGGCCGCTCGGCGTGAGCCTGGCCGGCCGGGCGCTGGCCTCCGGGCTGTGGGAGATCGAGGCGCGGGACATCCGGGCGTCCGCCACTGACCGCCACCGCAGCGTTGACGACACCCCGGCCGGCGGCGGGCCGGGCATGGTGCTGCGGGCGGATGTTCTGGCGGCGGCCATCGATGCCGCCGAGATCGCCCTCGAGCGGCCGCGACTGCTGATGAGCCCGAGGGGGCGGCCATTGACCCAGGCCCGCGTCACAGAGCTCGCCCAGGGCCCCGGCCCCCTGATCATCTGCGGGCGCTTCGAGGGGATCGACCAGCGGGTGATCGACGGGCGGGGCCTGGAGGAGGTCTCGATCGGGGATTACGTGCTCTCGGGGGGCGAAATCGCCGCTTTGGCCCTGATCGACGCCTGCGTGCGGCTGCTGCCGGGCGTGATGGGCAAGGAGGCCTCGGGAACCGAGGAAAGCTTCTCCGACGGCCTGCTTGAATACCCCCAATACACCCGGCCGCAGCTGTTCGAGGGCGCTCCGATCCCTGATATCCTGACCTCGGGCGACCACGCCAAGGTTGCCAGCTGGCGACGGGCGCAATCCGAGGCCCTCACGGCGGCCCGGCGGCCGGATTTATGGGCCCAGATCCCCCCCAAGGCCCCGAATCGGGCGGGACGCCAAAAAACGCCAAAAAACAAGACAGACGGGTGACAAACGCTCCGGCTTGCCTTATAGGAGCGGCCACATCCGCAATAGCTGGATAGACGAATTTCGCGCAGCCCCCGATCTGCGGCTGGGCGCGCTGATGGAGATTTACCCATGAACCTGATCAAGCAGCTCGAGCAAGAGCAATTCGACAAGCTGTCCGCTGGCAAGGACATCCCGGAATTCGGTCCCGGCGACACCGTGATCGTCAACGTGAAGGTCGTCGAAGGCGACCGCACCCGCGTGCAGGCCTATGAAGGCGTCTGCATCGGCCGTTCCGGCGGTGGGCTCAACGAGAGCTTCACCGTCCGCAAGATCTCCTACGGCGAGGGCGTGGAGCGCGTGTTCCCGGTGATGTCGCCGATGATCGACTCGATCAAGGTGGTGCGCCGCGGCAAGGTGCGTCGCGCCAAGCTCTATTACCTCCGCAGCCTTCGCGGCAAGTCGGCCCGCATCGTCGAGAAGCAGGACCGCCAGACCGCGGTCGGCGAGTAAGCTCCGCCCCACCAGGCAAGTTTTCGAAAGCGCGGGGCTCGGCTCCGCGCTTTTTTGTTGCGTCAGCCGTGCGCGTCAAACCACTCGCGCTTCCAATTCGGCCTGCTATATATTCTTGGAATGTTTCCAGATCGGACCAGCCTCGCCCCCGTCAAGCGCATCGTCATCGACGATCGCTCGCGGCTTCCTGGCCGGTTCTTCGGACGCTTCGCGACCTCGGCAACGTCAGAGCTTACGCGCGCAGCCTAAAAGCTGCGCTGACGATTTTGTTGCCCGCGCGCCGCGCGCGCCTATCCGCTGACACAACATTCTTTCGGAGCTGACGCTCATGTCCAAGCCGACCACATTGTACGACAAGATCTGGAACGACCATCTGGTGCACGAAGCCGAGGACGGCACCTGCCTGCTTTATATCGATCGCCATCTGGTGCACGAGGTGACCTCGCCGCAGGCGTTCGAAGGCCTGCGCGCGACGGGGCGCAAGGTTCATGCGCCCGAGAAGACGCTCGCCGTCGTCGACCACAACGTGCCGACCACCGATCGCACCAAGCCGAATCCCGACCCTGAAAGCATCGAGCAGATCAAGGCGCTGGCCGAGAACGCCAAGGAATTCGGCATCGAATATTACAACGAGTTCGACAAGCGCCAGGGCGTCGTCCACGTCATCGGCCCCGAGCAGGGCTTCACCCTGCCCGGCACCACCATCGTCTGCGGTGACAGCCACACCTCGACGCATGGCGCGTTCGGCGCGCTCGCGCACGGCATCGGCACGAGCGAGGTCGAGCACGTGCTGGCGACGCAGACGCTGATCCAGAAGAAGGCCAAGAACATGCGCGTCACCGTCGACGGCAAATTGCCTGACGGCGTGACGGGCAAGGACATCATCCTCGCCATCATCGGCGAGATCGGCACCGCGGGCGGCACCGGCTACGTACTGGAATACGCCGGCGACGCCATCAGCGCGCTCAGCATGGAAGGCCGCATGACGGTCTGCAACATGTCGATCGAAGGCGGCGCGCGCGCCGGCCTGGTCGCGCCCGACCAGAAGGCGTTCGACTTCCTGCGTGGCCGCCCGAAGGCGCCGAAGGGCGCGGACTGGGATGCCGCGATGCGCTACTGGGAGAAGTTGCGCTCCGACGAGGGCGCGCATTTCGACAACGAGCTGCGCCTCGATGCCGCCAAGCTGCCGCCGATCGTGACCTGGGGCACCAGCCCTGAGGACGTCATCTCCGTGACCGGCATCGTGCCCGACCCTGACAAGATCGCGGACGAGGCCAAGCGCCTCTCCAAGCACCGCGCGCTGAAGTACATGGGCCTCACCGCGGGCACCAAGATCACCGACATCAAGGTCGACCGCATCTTCATCGGCTCCTGCACCAATGGCCGCATCGAGGACTTGCGCGCGGCGGCGAAGATTGCCGAAGGCAAGACCGTCTCAGCGCATGTCAACGCCATGGTCGTGCCGGGCTCCGGCCTCGTGAAGGAGCAGGCCGAAGCCGAAGGTCTGGATAAGATCTTCATCAAGGCCGGCTTCGAATGGCGCGAGCCCGGTTGCTCGATGTGCCTCGCGATGAACCCGGACAAGCTGGCCCCGGAAGAGCGCTGCGCCTCGACCTCGAACCGCAATTTCGAGGGCCGCCAGGGCTTCAAGGGCCGCACCCATCTGGTGTCGCCGGCGATGGCGGCAGCGGCGGCGATCGCGGGTCATTTCGTCGACGTCAGGGACTGGCGCTAAGCCGGTCCCTGCAATTGTAGCGATCGCGGCAAACCGCCGTTAAACGATCGCCTGACACTCTCGTCCTCGCGAGGTTTTCGCGAGGACGCGCGCCATGGCCAACAAGCCTGAATATGTCGACCTGATCGGCGAGGCCACGCGCCAGCACCGCCGGCGCGCGCCGCGCCTGCACATCGTCGCCAAGCCCGAGATCGAGGAGATCTCGAAGCTCAGCCGCTGGCCGCCCGCGATGTTCAAGCAGTGGAAGGTCGAGACCCTGATGCGATGGAAGTCCGCATCGTGGAAGCTGAAGGATTGGCTTTAGCCGCCGGACGAGCAAAGGGCGCCGCTGAGGCGCCCTTTTCACGTCGATCGTGCCTACCAATAGTACCGATACGGATGGTGCCAGCGATGCCAGCGGCAGATGCGGCGCGGGCCGTAATAGGTCCAGATGACCCGGCAGCGGCGCGGATAATGGTAGTAGGGATAATAGCCGCCGACATAATAGCGCCGGTGGAAGTGGCGATGGCCGTAGTGAGGCCGATAGATCCCGTAGCGATGAAATCCGCCGTAGCGGTGAACACCGCCATAGCGATAGCCGCCGCCATGGAAGGCCGGCCCGGCGCGGAAGCGGCCGATATGGCCGCCATGGAATCCACCGCCGCGGAAACCGCCGATATGTCCTCCGCCACCGCGGAAGCCTCCACCACCGTGAAAATGTCCGCCACCGCCATGTCCACCGCCGCCGTGGCGAACCTGCGTGACGAGGTCGTCGGCCGCGGCCTTCGTCGCGGGTGACGTCGCCGGATTGATCAAGGTCAGCGCTTCAGCACGACGCGCGGTTCCGGCCGACAGCATCAGCGTCGCCGCAGCTGCAATCCCGAACAGGCGCATCGGGCCTGCCCGGAGACCCAAACTCCTCAGCATGGACTTCTCCCTGAATCTGGACAGCGGAGTGGCGATGCTCGTTCCCGGCCCGCGTCATCCCTGTTCAATTGCAGTCGCTCCCGGGGTTAAATTGCGGACAGCGATGTGAACGCGCCATGAATGAACGAGGCGGGCGCCGCGCTGCGGCGCTGTGCCGCTAAGGGAAGGAAGTCTTGAGATGACCGTCTACGCGATTGCACAATTGAAGATGACCGACCGCGCGGCCTACGATCGCTATCAGGCGCGGTTCTTCGATGTGTTCAGGAAGTACAATGGGCGGCTGCTCGCTGCCGATGAGAGACCGCGCGTGCTCGAAGGGGCGTGGCCGCACGACAAGCTGGTCATGATGTCGTTTCCGGACGAGGCCGCCTTCCTCGCCTTCTCGAACTCACCCGACTACGAGGAGATTTCGCGCGACCGCAAGGCGGGCGCGCAGGCGACCGTATTGCTGGTCAAGGGATTTGCGCCCGCCGGCTAGGACGTCACCAGAACGGCCCGTAGCCGAACACGAATGGCGCGGGCACGCGGTAGGGATAAGGACGGTAGTGGACCGGCCGCGCGTAATAGCGGGGATCATGGCGCACGATGGGCCGCGCAATGCCATGGGTTCGTGCGTGTCGTCGCACGTCGAAGACGGCGATCCCGGCCGAGGCCTCCGGCACCCTCGGCGCCGCGGACGCGCGAGGCAGGCCCGCGGCAAGCGCGACGACAACGGCCAATGCAAACCATCTCGCCATGACGCCCCCTTGAGGCTCCCGCGCTGCGCGCGAGCGTCGAACCGGCATCAGCCGCGGCGCCAGTAGCAGCTCATCCGCGGCACGATCACCGTGCCGCTCGGCCGGTATTCCTGCACATAGGTCGCGTTGCATTCGCGGACCGCGTCGGGACCGGGATTGTAGCGCGGATAGACGCCGTCAGGACTGTAATAGGGCGTGACGCGCAAGCGCGGCGGCCGCTTGCGCGGCGGCGGGGCATCAGGCGAGGCTGCCTGGGCGAGGCGAATCTCGGAGCCGGCGGTCTGCGCCTCGGCGCCAACGCAAAACGGCGAAAACAACCCCATGCACAGTAGCGTCAGCGCTGTTTTCGCTCGCATTTTTCCGCCCACCTGAAACGTCCCATTTGAGGCCCACGCTCCCCGTTTTGGCGGCGCCCGTCAACCTCGCCGCGCTTTATAAAGCGGGATGCATCAGCGGGAAACCCGCGCTAAGAGAGCCCCATGTGGACGGAATCGAAAGCGCCCTCGCTGGCCGAGATGGAAGCGACGGCACACGACATCTTCGAGCGCCTGCCGGCGGAATTTCGTAGGCTGTGCGAGGGCGTGATCCTCCGCGTCGACGACTTCCCGACCGAGGAGGTCCTGGACGAAATGGAATGCGAGAGCGAGTTCGACCTGCTCGGCCTGTTCCAGGGCGTCGGCCTGCCGCAGCAGAGCCTTGGCGACGTGGCGCGGCTGCCCAACATGGTCTGGCTCTACCGCCGGCCGATCCTGGATTACTGGGCCGAGCACGACGAGAGCCTCGGCCATATCGTCCGCCACGTCCTGATCCACGAGATCGGCCACCATTTTGGCCTCTCGGACGACGATATGGCGGCGATTGAGGCTCAGGCAGAGTAGACCTGCCCAATTCGGCCTAGGATTCCGGCCCCGATCGCGATAAATACCTGTTCCCCTAGGCCCATCCGGGAAAGCGCAACCATGGACAAGTTCACCACGCTGGAAGGCGTCGCGGCGCCGCTGAAGATCATCAATGTCGACACCGACATGATCATTCCGAAGCAGTACCTCAAGACCATCAAGCGCACCGGCCTTGGCAAGGGGCTCTTCTCCGAGCAGCGCTACAAGGACGACGGCAGCGAGAATCCGGACTTCGTTCTCAACCAGTCCGCCTATCGCAATGCCAAGGTGCTGGTCGCCGGCGACAATTTCGGCTGCGGCTCGAGCCGCGAGCACGCGCCCTGGGCGCTGCTCGACTTCGGCATCCGCTGCGTGATCTCGACCTCGTTCGGCGACATCTTCTACAACAACTGCTTCAAGAACGGCATTCTGCCGATCCGCGTCAGCCAGGAAGACCTCGACAAGCTGTTCGACGATGCCGAGCGCGGCGCCAATGCGACGCTGACGATCGACCTGCCGAACCAGGAGATCCGCGGCCCCGACGGCGGCAAGGTCAAGTTCGAGATCGACCCGTTCCGCAAGCACTGCCTGATCAACGGCCTCGACGACATCGGCCTCACGATGGAGAAGAAGGCCTCGATCGACACCTATGAGGACAAGCTCAAGCGCGAACGCGCCTGGGCCTGAGCTTGCGTCTTCATTCAGCCCCGGTGCCGACTGCGCCGGGGCTTTTTCTTTGCCTCGCTTATCCCGTATAGCTCGCCGCATGCTGCCCGACATCGTCACCTTCTGGCATGGCCCGATGGATGCGCTGCGCCAGACCTGTCTGCGCTCGCAGCTCGCGGCCGGCCACAAGGTCACGGTCTATAGTTTCGACACCATTCCCGGCCTGCCCGCCGGCGTCGCAAACGCGGACGCCGAAGCGATCCTGCCGCACGCGTTCTCGGAACGCTTGCGGCCGCCGCAACCGGACGGAAGCTGGCGCGACTGGACCACGCTGCAGTTCAGCGATTTCTTCCGCATGAAGCTGATGGCGAAGGATCTCGGCCTCTGGCTCGATGCCGATGTGCTGCTCTTGAAGCCCGTCGAGATCGATCCGGCAAAGCCTTACTTCGCCTGGGAGCGGCCGCGCCAGCTCGGCAATTCCGTGATCTACCTGCCGCCCCGGCACGGCATCGTCGCCGCCTTCGAGGAGCTGATGGAGCAGGAGGAGCTGACGCCGAACTGGCTGTCGGTCCGCCATCGCATCACCTTCATGATGCGCCGCCTGCGCGGCAGCTCGAACCGCCTCTCCGATATCCGCGTCGCGATCTTCGGCCCCGCGGCACTCACCGCGCTCGCGCGCCGCACCGGTGAGCTCGCTTGCGCGCTGCCGAAGCAATCGTTCTACGCCGTGCATGCGGAACCAAAACTGTTCTTCGATCCCTCGAGCTATCTCGACCTCGTCACCAGCCCCGAGATTATCGGCCTGCACATCTCGCCCAAGGGCCGCGGCGGCGAAAAGCCGATTCCCGGCAGCCTGTATGCCTGGGCGGCGGAGCGGTTTGCTTAGCTCTCGTGCCCCGGACGCTGCGCAGCACCTCTTGGTGATGCGCTGCTGAGCCGGGGCCCAGTAACGTGGCGAGATGGGTCCCGGCTCTGCGGAGCGGCACTTCGCGCCGCACGGCATCCGGGACACGCGATCAACCTCGCTCGATCGAGTTTGATCCAGCGCAACGCGCCCCTGCATCATTGTGCTTAATTCGCTCCAATTCCGCTGTCCGAAGGGAGCTTTCCATGAGCACCGCAAGCAGGCCATATCCCATCGTCCAGGACCTCATCGACTCCTTTGCGAGCTGGCTGAAGCACCGCCGCGAGCTGAACGAGATGCGGCAGCTCGATCGCGCCGATTTCGACCGGATCGCGAGCGACTTGAGGATCGCGCCTGACGATCTCGAGGAACTGGTCCGCCACGGCAAGCATTCTGCCGACGAGCTGCCAATGATGCTGCAGCAGCTCGGCATCAGCGCCGAAGGCCTCGGCCGCGCGCAGCCGCTGCTGCTCCGCGACATGGAGCGGGTCTGCTCGCTCTGTAACAACAAGGGACAATGCGACCGCGATCTCGCAGAGGGCACCGCCGCGGAGAATTATCACGGCTACTGCGGCAATGCCGCGACGCTGGAATCGCTCGACCGCGCCGATGTCGCGCCGCGGTGAGGCGGCGCAACGCCGGCTCATTCCGCGTCAGAAGTCAACCGACATCGATAGCCACAGCGTCCGCGGCATGCCGCTGATCACATAGCCGGTCGGATTGCCGATCCAGTAGCGATTGTCGAACAGATTGGTAACGGACCCGCGGAAAGTGGTCGGCCGCCCAGCCAGGCTGGTAGCATAGCGTGCCCCGAGGTCGAAGGTCATCCACGCGGGGACGCTCTGGATGTTGTCGGTGCTGACATAGGCCCGGCTGGTGTAGATCGTGCGAGCCGTCGCCGTCAGTCCAGGCAGGAAGGGCGCATCCCACTCGATACCAAGATTGCTCTGCCAGCCCGGAGCACCGACCGCATGATTTCCGTCATGGAGTTGCCCTTCGGTCTTCGTGAGCCGTGCATCGAGATAAGTCACGCCGCCCAGAACCCGGATCCCCGGCGCCACTTCGCCGAAGGTGTTGAGCTCGACGCCGCGGTTTCTCTGTTCGCCGTCGAGGCTGTAGATCTTGGTGACGGGATCGACGACGCCGCTCGGCAGGCTGATCTGGAACGCCGCCAGGCTCGCGCCGAAGCGACCGAGATCGAGCTTGGTGCCGACCTCGTATTGCCTGGTCTTGAAGGGAGCGAACACCGCGTTGGTGTTGGCTGCGCCGGCCGGCGGCGTGGGACCGGGCGAAAGACCTTCGATGTAGCTGGCGTAAAAGGACACTTCCTTGATCGGTCGCACCAGCAGGGCCACGGAGGGCGACGTCGCGCTCTGGTCATAGTGGGCGGTCTCCAGACCGCTCGCGGGATCAAAGCCGTTCGCAATGACCTGCTGCTGTCTGGCGCCGACGGTCACCTGAAGCATCCCGTTCATCATCGAGAGCGTATCGGCAACGCCGACGCTTCGCAGGCCGAGAAAGTCGGATTTGCCTTCGGCGAAGGACGACACCGGTGTGCCGGGGCCCGCCAGCAGCGTGGGTGTGTAGATGTTGGTGAGATAGTTCCCGTAATTGGTCTGACCGAGCCAGTCGGTTCGGTTCAGGACACTGCCGCTGACCACGACTTCATGCCCGACCGGGCCTGTATCGAAGCGCGCCCGAACACCGGCTTCGCCAGACACGGCCTCGGACTTCCCGGTCTGGAAGCGCGACGTTGAAAGTGCGTCGCCCGAGGTCGTGAGGATCGTCGCTCCCGGCGCCTCCCGCTTGTCATAACCGAATTGGTTGGCGCCGATGGCGCCGAACATGGTGACGTTGTTGGACAGGTCGTATTCAGCGCGCGTCAGCCCCGTGAGGCTCCTCGCGCGGGCATAGTCGAAGGGCTGGGCGAGATTGATGCGAGGATCCGGCGCATTGGGCACCGCGATGCCCTTGACCGGCGTATAGCCGCGCGCCGCAGCTTTCATCCAGTCGTCCTGATAGATGACATCGGCCGACCACCGAAAGCGCTCGCCGCGGTAGTCGACACCGAGCGAACCGACACCGTCACGCACCGATTGGCGGTCGATCGTGGTGTCTCCACCATTGAACCCGCCATTGAACCGGACGCCCCATTCCTTCTGATCCCCGTAGCGGCGCGCCACGTCGACCTCCGTGCCAAAGCGGGCATTCGACATGTAGCCGACGGTCAGGCGCGTCAGATCTTCGTAAGCACGTTTGGTCACGACATTGACGCTACCGCCGATGCTTCCCTGCGGGGCCATGCCGTTGAGGAACGCGCCCGGGCCCTTGAGCAATTCGATACGCTCGATCGGCGCCGGGTTGACACGATAGGCCGGCACCAGACCGTACAGCCCGTTCAACGCGATCTCGCTGTTCTCGACCCGGAAGCCGCGAATGGTCAGTGCGTCATAGCGGTTGCTGCTGCCGATTGCCGCGCGGACCGACGGATCGGAATTGGTCAGAACCTCGGCGACGCTGGTCGCCTGCTGGTCACGGATGGTCTTCTCCGTATAGCTGGCGAGACTGTATGGCGTATCCATGTAGTCTTTGTTGCCGAGCAGGCCGAGCTGGCCACCTCGCGCGACTTGTCCGCCGACATACGGTACCGGCAACGCGGCCCGCTGCGCGCCGACCGTCCCAGGTGCGCTTGCTGCCGGCGCGCTCGCGGGCCGATCGGCCTGGCGCCTCGCGCGCACTGCATTCGATGAAGGTTGCCTCCGGGCAGGCGCAGCGCGGCGCTCCGGCGCAGACACGGCAACCGGAGGAAGCGACTGTCCGGCTCCGGTCGACGGTTGAACGTTGGATTGCTGTGCGAATGACGATGTCGTGGTCAGCAGCATCGATACGGACACGAGCCAAAATACGCGCGTGCCGTTCCAATCGTGAATCATAGTACCCCGGAGTCTTTTCTTATTGATGCCCCGTCTCATCACGCCGACGAGACAAAGAGTGCAATAAACAGCCAGGCGAGCATCGCCAAATAGAAGGTATCTGGAATAGAAGGCATCTAGTGTATTGAGCGAGATCTCGGCGCGAGACGCAGACGAGAGCGTTGTCGACTGATGCTTTGATTTCACGCGGCGTCCAACGTTGGCAGGCGCGAAACATCAAATTCACGCGTGCATTCGCACGAGGTGCTTCCGCGCAACATCACCTCAAAGCGCGCACCGAGAGGTCGCGGCGCGACGGATGCGGGTGATTGCCACAGTCCGTCGGACGAAGGAGTCGAGACGCGAGATGACGTTGTTGGACGCAAGAAGGACTCGTTGCACGACGGGGTGTCAGCGCGCACAGCCGCAATTGCTGCCCGACAGGAAGCGGGTCTGCCCGCTGTGCAATCACAAGGGACGCGCCGCGGTGAGCGGCGCAGAAGATTTCGCTCGCCGCACACTCATCAATCCCTACCTTGGGATCGGCGCAAGGATGTCCGCTGTACCCGGGGGTATAGCAGATCTCCCCAGAGGTCCGCGCCGGGACAAGGTTAAACTCGCGCGCTGCTGCAACCATCACTGGTCGATCAGCACGTGGTGCACCTCGCCGAGCGGCAAAAGATCGCGAATAGTATGATGTATGCAAGATCCCGTTTGCGCGAGGAGGATGCCGACAAGGTCTCCGCAATTATCCGTGCTTGATCTCGACGAATGGCTCTGTTTGGATAGTTTCCCTTCGGGCAATTCGTATTTCGGATAATCATGGCAAATGAAGTAGATCGATCCCGTCGTTCATTGGGTGCCCGTTCACAAGAAAGCATCGTGACCGTCCACCGCGCGGGCATCGGGAATCGGCTACTGGCGGCGTTGCCGCCGGCGGATCTCGGCTTGCTCACGCCCTACTTCCAGAAAGTCTCGTTCGAACCCGATGCCATCCTGGTGCGGTCGGGCGATGAGCTCGACCCGGTTTATTTTCCCCATAGCGGCGCAATCGCCTTCATGCTCGATATGCCGGACGGGCAAACGGTCGCAACCACCTTGATGGGACGGGAAGGCGCTTTGGCCTCGTTCTCCGTGCTCGGCCCGTCGCTTTCATCCGTGACCGCGGTTACTCGCATAGCCGGCACAGCATCGCTGATTTCCGCCGCCAAATTTCGCGCCGCCTTTGCGCAAAGCACAGCCATCAGGAACGTCGTGCAAGTCCACGCCCGCGCGGTGTTATTGCAGCTCCAGCACGTAGCCGCTTGCAACGCGCTGCACCGGGTGGATGGCCGCATGGCGCGGTGGCTCCTGCAGCTTCACGACCGCGTGCCCGATGACCGGCTTCCGGTGACGCAGGAGGCGCTTGCGCAGCTGCTTGGGGTGCGACGGACGACAGTAACTCTGACGATGAGCAAGCTACGCGAGGCCGGCGCGGTCCCGTCCGACGGGCGCGGGTTTGTAGAGATCGATCGGGCGCGGCTCGAGAAGGTCGCATGCGATTGTTATGCGCTCATGCAGCGCAACATCGATCGGATGTATTGCGAGGAATTGGCCGCACCGTCCTCTGCTCTTGGCGAACAGAAGATGGCCGTTTGTCGCGGAACAGCGGATATCGCTTTTTCGAGTTGACGCTTCAGCCCTTGCTCATCGCCGCAATGGCATCCGCGATTGCGATCGTGCGCCGGGCCATGTCGGCGTGCAGCCGCTCCACCATCGCGCCGTCCAAGCGGATCGCGCCGCGCGAGACGTTCTCCGGCAGCTCGAACGCCGCGATGATTTTTCGTGCGCGCGCGACTTCCTCTTCGGGCGGCGTGAAGATCGCGTTGCAGGCGTCGATCTGCGAGGGGTGGATCAGCGTCTTGCCGTCGAAGCCGAGATCGCGGCCCTGCGCGCATTCGGTGGCAAAGCCGTCGGAATTGGCGATGTCGCTGTAGGGGCCGTCGAGGATTTCGAGGCCGTGGGCGCGCGTCGCCAGGATGCAGTGCGTGATCATCGGGATCATCGCGGCGCGGCCGGGCAGCATCTTGATGCGCGTTTCGCGTGAGATGTCGTTCGGGCCGAACACGAAGCCGGAGAGGCGCCGCGATTGATCGCGCCCGGCCTCGGCCAGCTCCTCCGCGTGCAGCACGGCGCGCGCGGTCTCGATCATGGCCCAGACCTTCACCGTCGGCGCCGCGCCAAGCTCGGTAAGACGGAGGCCGATCGTATCGAGATCTTCGATACTTGAAACTTTTGGAACCAGGATGCCGTCGGGCGAGGCCTTGGCGGCCATGGCGAGATCGTCGGCCCACCAGGGCGTGTCGAGACCGTTGGTCCGGATCAGGATCTCGCGCTTGCCGAACCCCTTGGCCGCGATGGCCGCCGCGATTCCATCGCGCGCCACCGCCTTGGCGTCGGGAGCGACGGAATCTTCCAGATCGAGGATCAGGCCGTCGGCGGCGAGATTGCGCGCCTTTTCCAACGCGCGGGGGTTGGAGCCGGGCATGAACAGATGGCTGCGGCGCGGGCGGGTCATGCAAGCGTTCCTTCCGGTTTCCTGAGGCGGTTGTAGAGCACGATCCGGAAAACTGTGCGGCGATTTTCCGGCAAGGATCATGCTCAAGCAAACAGCCACAGGCGATAACATCTGGTCTGCCTATTCGAAAGGCTTGTTCGCCTCGGCGGTATATGTTTAGGCATAGGCCATGACCGCATTCCCAGAGCATTTGCTGGAAGGCTACAGGGCCTTCGCCACCCAGCGGCTGCCGACCGAGCAGACCCGCTACCGCGACCTGTCGGTGAAGGGGCAGTCGCCGGAAGTAATGGTGATCGGCTGCTGCGACAGTCGCGTCTCGCCCGAGGTGATCTTCGACGTCGGCCCGGGCGAATTGTTCGTGGTCCGCAACATCGCCAATCTGGTGCCGGTGTATCAGCCCGACGGCAACGCGCATGGCGTCTCGGCCGCGCTGGAATATGCGGTGACGGTGCTGAAGGTGAAGCACATCGTGGTGCTCGGCCACGCGCAATGCGGCGGCATCCGCGCCTTCGTCGACAAGATCGAGCCGCTGACGCCCGGCGACTTCATCGGCAAATGGATGCAGATGTTCATCAAGCCGGGTGAAGTGGTCGAGCAACGTGACCATGAGAGCATGGCGCAATTCGTCGAGCGCATCGAGAAGGCCGCGGTGTTCCGCAGCCTGGAAAACCTGATGACGTTCCCGTTCGTGCAGAAGGCGGTCGACAGCGGCCAGATGCAGACCCACGGCGCCTATTTCGGCGTCGCGGAGGGATCGCTGTTCGTGCTGGACAAGGCGAGCAAGGAATTCAAGAACGCGCGTAGCGTGGCGTAGGGCGAGATTTCGTCAGCTGCCGCGTCAAACGAGATCGTCGTCCCGGACAAGCGCAAGCGCAGATCCGGGACCCATACGCCGCAGCAATAATTTTGCGAAGACCCGGAGTTACCAGCTTCGCGCCAAACCACTTCCTGTGGTTATGGGTCCCGGATCTGCGCGCGCTTGTTGCGCGCTTGTCCGGGACGACAGGAGAGAGTTCGTCAGGCCGCCTTCTTCTTCGCGCTGATCAGCTTGCGGTTGATCAGCACTTCCGCGATCTGGATCGCGTTGAGGGCTGCGCCCTTGCGGAGGTTGTCGGACACGCACCACAGCACGAGGCCGTTCTCCACCGTCGCGTCCTCGCGGATGCGGCTGATGTAAGTCGCGTCCTCGCCGGCCGCTTCGTAAGGCGTGGCGTAGCCGCCGGGCTCCTGCTTGTCGATGACGAGGCAGCCGGGCGCCGTGCGCAGGATGTTGCGCGCTTCGTCCGCGCTGATCGGATTCTCGAACTCGATGTTGACGGCCTCGGAGTGGCCGACGAACACGGGCACGCGCACACAAGTAGCGGAGAGCTTGATCTTGGGATCAAGAATCTTCTTGGTCTCCGCCATCATCTTCCACTCTTCCTTGGTGTAGCCGTCCTCCATGAAGACGTCGATGTGGGGGATGACGTTGAAGGCGATCCGCTTGGGGAATTTCTTCGCGACCAGCTCGTCATTGGTGTAGACGGCCTTGGTCTGCGAGAACAGCTCGTCCATCCCGTCCTTGCCGGCGCCCGACACCGATTGATAGGTCGAGACCACGACGCGCTTGATGGTCGCCTTGTCGTGCAGCGGCTTGAGCGCGACCACGAGCTGCGCGGTCGAGCAGTTCGGGTTGGCGATGATGTTCTTCTTCTTGAAGCCTTCGGTCGCAGCCGCATTCACCTCCGGCACGATCAGCGGCACGTCCGGATCCATGCGCCAGGCCGAGGAATTGTCGATCACGACGGCGCCGGCGGCGCCGATCTTCGGCGACCATTCCTTCGACACCTCGCCGCCCGCCGACATCAGGCAGATGTCGACATCGGAGAAATCAAAGTGCTCGAGCGCCTTGCACTTCAGGGTGCGGTCGCCATAGGAGACCTCGACGCCGATGCTGCGGCGCGACGCCAGCGCCACGACCTCGTCCGCGGGGAATTTGCGCTCATCGAGGATGTTGAGCATTTCCCGTCCGACATTGCCGGTCGCGCCGACGACTGCGACTTTGTAACCCATCGTTCACTCTCCGATGAAAAAGCCCGTTCCTGAAGCTGACGCTTAAACAGGAAGAGCAGCGCTTCTATGCGAGAACCGGCCTCAAGACAACGTTGGACCATGCCTTAGGGACGTGGATGCAGTCGCCTGAGGCCAGCACGGCCGCAATCTCCACCCGGACCCATCTCTATCTGACGCTGGCAGCCTTCGCCGACGAGGTGGTCGGCACGCTGGCGCGCCTGATCGCCTATGTGGGGGCGCTCGCTCTGTTTGCCATCCTCGCCCTCGCGGCGCTGGGTCAGTTGCCCGAGCTGCGCGGCGATGATCCCGCAGACAAGCCGGGCTGGAGCACGGCCGACCGATCGCACCCGGCTTTCGCCCTTAGCCGGATCGATTCATCAGAAAAAACAGCCTCTTACACCATCCTTCGGCATCCCGAAGGCGGCCGCAAAGACGTGATGCGCTGGGCGAGCGCGGCGGACCAGCCGCTGGCCGAGCTCGAAATCTATCGGGAAGGCGGCGAGTTCGATGTGGCCCGTCCTGTAGCGACGGACCTCGCCGTCCAGATGGGTCTCGGGGTGGCCACCCCGCTCGAGCAAGCCGGCCTGATCGAGACGAAATTCGGCCCCGTCGCGCTGTTCCGGCCGATCGGCACGGACAAGGGGACGCTGGCCTGCCTCGGCTACCTCAAGCGCAACGAGGAGCCAGGCTTGCAGATCTCCGGCTTCTCCTGCCAGGGCGACACAATGCCCGCCCGGCGTGCGGCGATCGCCTGCACGCTGAACCGGCTGACGCTGCTGACCTCCGGCAACGAGCCGAAGCTGGCGGAATTGTTCGCCCGTGCCGAGCTGAAGCGCCGTGCTTGCGACCTCGCGGGCTCGCCGGACTGGCTGCTGGGCGCCGCCAACGCGCAATTGCGCGGGGCGCTTTGACCGGCATCAAGCTCAAGTGGCTGGTATTGATGCAACTTTTGCCAGCGCGCACGATTATTCCGAGCTGGTGTGACCCAATAGACCTAGTTGCACTCACCCCGGCCGGGCTAGTATGGGGTGAAATCGACTGGCGGTGCGCCGCCTGAAGGGGACGTGATGAGCTGGAAATTCTCTGCCAAACTGGCGACCTTGTTTGCGGCGGGCGCTGTGATTGCCCTGTCCCTTGCGACGCCGGCCTCGGCTGACAACAAGACCAAGCGCTATGACGAGCGCGGCCGCCACTATTACGGCCCGAGCGGCCCCAACGCCGTCTACCAGCAGGGCCGCACCCGCATCTATGTCAGCAAGCGCTCCTGGCTCGACGGCGGCACCGAGGTCAATCCGGGCGACCGCAAGTTCTCCGACTACGCCTTCCCGCCGGCGGTTGGCTATCCGTCCTTCGCCCGCGAG
This sequence comes from Bradyrhizobium sp. CCBAU 11430, assembly GCF_028128855.1. Lineage (NCBI taxonomy): Bacteria > Pseudomonadati > Pseudomonadota > Alphaproteobacteria > Hyphomicrobiales > Nitrobacteraceae > Bradyrhizobium > Bradyrhizobium sp. CCBAU 11430. Next base: position 19,442 of record NZ_LBJV01000037.1, on the reverse strand, counting down.
AATCTCAACCGCCCGATCGACCGCCAGCCGCTCTCGCCGCCGCAGGACGTCGGCGGCTATCCGCAGAATTTCCCGCTGTACTGAGCGGACAGCGATCCGAATCAAAAGGCCGGGCTTACGCCCGGCCTTTTTGTTTTTGCGAGATGCCGTAGGGTGGATTAGCCGAAGGCGTAATCCACCACTGCTTGTCTCCGCGGAGACAGAAGAGGTGGGTTACGCCAAGCGGTCTGCGCTTCGCGCAGTCCACATGGCTGACCCACCCTACGAGAGCTGTGCCCGCCTTAGGCGTGCAGCTTCTGCAATTCCTTCAGGATCGCTTCGCCCATCTGCGTCGTCGAGGCGGCCGTGGTGCCCTCCGACTTGATGTCGGCGGTGCGCAGGCCACTGGCGAGCACCGCGGCGATCGCGGCGTCGACCTTGTCGGCGAGCGCGCCCATGTCGAAGGAGTAGCGCAGCGCCATGCCGAACGACGAGATCATCGCAATCGGATTGGCGAGGCCCTGGCCTGCGATATCGGGCGCCGAGCCGTGCACGGGCTCGTACAGCGCCTTGCGCTTCTTGCTCTTCACATCGACCTCACCGAGCGAAGCCGAAGGCAGCATGCCGAGCGAGCCCGTCAGCATCGCCGCGATGTCGGACAGCATGTCGCCGAACAGATTGTCGGTGACGATGACGTCGAACTGCTTCGGCCATTTCACCAGCATCATGCCGCCGGAATCGGCGAGCTGGTGCTCGAGCGTGACATCAGAGTATTCGCGCTTGTGGACCTGGGTCATGACCTCGTTCCAGAGCACGCCCGACTTCATGACGTTGCGCTTCTCCATCGACGTCACCTTGTTCTTGCGCTTCCTGGCAAGCTCGAAGGCGACGCGGCCGATGCGCTCGATCTCATAGGTGTCGTAGACCTGGGTATCGACGGCGCGCTTCTGGCCGTTGCCGAGGTCGGTGATGGTCTTGGGCTCGCCGAAATAGACGCCGCCGGTGAGCTCGCGCACGATCATGATGTCGAGGCCTTCGACGGCCTCGCGCTTCAGGCTGGAGGCTTCCGCCAGCGCCGGGTAGCACACGGCGGGACGCAGGTTGGCGAACAAGGCCAGATCCTTGCGCAGGCGCAGCAGGCCGGCTTCCGGGCGCACCTCGTAGGGCACCGCGTCCCACTTCGGACCGCCGACCGCGCCGAAGATGATGGCATCGGCGGCAAGCGCCTTGGCCATGTCGCCCTCGGAGATCGACACCTTGTGCGCGTCATAGGCGGAGCCGCCGACAAGGCCGGTATCCGTCTCGAACTTGGCGATCCCGGCCGAATTGAGCCAGTCGATCAGCCGCTTCACCTCGCCCATCACCTCGGGGCCGATACCGTCGCCGGGAAGCAGCAGCAGTTTGTGGGTCGCCATGGTCGTTTCCTTCTCGATCCTCTCTCGTCATTCCGGGACGCGCCTCTTGGCGCGGGCCCGCTTCGCGTGCGCCCCGGAATGACGGCCGGCCGGAGTGCTAGAGCGGCGTTGCGCGCTTGGCAAGACACCATTGCCGGGGTGCGGCTGTGCAAGGCGGACGGAGCCTGCCACACTGGGTAGGCCGGAGAACCCCTTGCACGCCCCTGACCGCGTCCTGCCCTACGCGCATCCCGCGCGGCTGATCCTGACCCTGTCGCTGGCGGCCACCGTCGGGCTCGGCATCGGCCGCTTTGCCTATGCGCTGGTGCTGCCCGACATGCGGGAGACCCTCGGCTGGTCCTATTCGGCCGCCGGATTCATGAACACCATCAACGCCGTCGGCTATCTCGTGGGCGCGCTGGTGGCGTCGCGCCTCATCCAGCGCGTCGGCTGGGCGGCCGCGATCCGCGGCGGAACCCTGGCCTGCGTCGCCGCGCTCGCCATTTGCGCGCTGACGGGGAATTTCGTCGCGCTGAGCCTGGCGCGCCTCGTGCTGGGTCTCGGCGCCGCGGCCGGCTTCGTCGCCGGCGGCGCGCTCGCTGCGACCATCGCCCAGTCGCGCCCGGAGCGGGCCAATTTCCTGCTCAGCCTGTTCTATGCCGGACCCGGCATCGGCATTCTGTCCTCGGGGCTGATCGCTCCGTTCACGCTGCAATATTTCGGGCCGGGCTCGTGGTGGATGGTGTGGTGGGCGCTGACACTGCTCTCGGCCGCGATGACCGCGCCGCTGTTCCTGATCCGCATCGAAAGCGGGGCACGTTTCTCGGAAGGCAGCCACGCCGCCTTCGCGATTCGTCCTGTGCTGATCTACCTCGCGGGCTACTTCCTGTTCGGCGCCGGCTACATCGCCTACATGACCTTCATGATCGCCTATGTGCGCGACGGCGGCGGCGGGGCCGCAGCGCAGGCGGCGTTCTGGGGCCTGATCGGCCTGTCCGCCTTCGTCACACCCTGGGCCTGGCGCGGCGTGCTGGCGCTCGACCGCGGCGGATTGGCCACCGCCATCATCCTCGGCACCAACGCGCTGGGTGCGGCCCTGCCGATGCTCGGGCATTCGCCGGCGTGGCTCGCGGTCTCCGCGGTGGTGTTCGGCGTCGCTTTCTTCGCCGTGGTCGGCTCGACCACCGCCTTCGTGCGCTTCAACTATCCGCCGGCGATGTGGCCGACCGCGATCGCGGCGATGACGATCTCGTTCGGCGTCGGGCAAACGCTGGGGCCGATCGTGGTCGGCGCCATCACGGACGCGCTGGGGAGTTTGAGCTACGCGCTGAATGTATCGGCGGCGCTGCTGGCGTTGGGGGCGGCCGCGGCGCTGTGTCAGCGGAAAGTGGGGCCAGCCAGGTAGACGGTGCCGTAGGGTGAGCAAAGGCGCAAGAGCGCTGTGCCCACGGTTTTATTCATGATGGATGGAATGGTGGGCACGCTTGCGCTTTGCCCACACTACGGCAGCGCGCCTAGCTCCCACTAAACGAATTATACCCCTGGTCTTCCCAATAGCCGCCCTTGTAGTCGTTGGTGACTTCCATCGAGACCACGTATTTCGGGTTCTTGAAGCCGAGTTTTGTCGGCACGCGGATCTTCATGGGGAAGCCGTAGGCGCGCGGCAGGATTTCATTCGCGTATTTGAACGTCATCTGGGTCTGCGGATGCAGCGCGCTGCGCATGTCCAAGGGCGAATTGTAGCCGTCCTTGTCGGCGCACTGGAACCAGACGTATTTCGCGCTTGTGTCGGCGCCGATCAGCTTGAGGAAATCGCGCAAGGGCGTGCCGGTCCAGCTGCCGATCGCGCTCCAGCCCTCGACGCAGATGTGGCGGGTGATTTGCGTGACCTGCGGCAACTTGTAGAGCTCGTCCAGCGTCCAGGACTTCTTGTTGTCGACGAGGCCGCGGACCTCGAGCTTCCAGTCGGCGCCAGCGACGTCGGGCGCGTCGTCGAGATCGTAATAGGCGTTGAACGGGAACGGTTTCGTGATCGCGCTCTCGGAGAAGGTCGGCGCCAGTGCGTCGGGATTGAAGATGAAGGCCTGCACGGCATCGTTGAATTTCGAGACCTGCTTCAGCATCTCCTCGGCCGAGGACGAGTCGATCACATCGCAGCCGGTGAGCAGCGTCAGCGCGCCGAGGCTGGCGCCGCCCGCGATGAAGCGGCGGCGCGTGACGTCGGGCATGGTCTTGATGGAGTCCTTGATCAAGAGCCGCTTGTCGACGCCGGGGATCAGGAATGAACGCTTGGCCATGCTCTCCTCCTCAGCGGCCGATGATCATGGCGCGCAGGCTCTTCGGCACGAGCAGCGCGAGCAGGACGTGAACGACGAGGAACGCGCAGATCGCGGCCATGCAGAAGAAATGGATGTAGCGCGCGGTCGGGTAGTCGCCGAACAGCGCGACGAGATAATAGAGCTGCACGGGCTTCCACATCCCTAAGCCCGTGAGCACGATCAGCACGCCGACCACGATGATGCCGGCATAGAGCAGACGCTGCACGTAATTGTAGACGTTGAGGTCATCGTGGCCGAGCTTGAAGGTCAGCGCTGCCCTGACGTCATGGAGCACGCCTGACGGGGTGATCGGAAACAGTTTCTTGCGGAAACGGCCGGTGGCAAAGCCCGTGACGAGATAGGCGAGGCCGTTGATCATCAACAGCCACATCGCAGCAAAGTGCCAGAGCAGGCCGCCGCCGAGCCATCCGCCGAGCGTGTACTCGCGCGGAAAACTGAAGCCGAACAGCGGCGAGGCGTTGTAGATCTGCCAGCCCGACAGGATCATCAGGATCATGGCGAGGGCATTGACCCAGTGCATGATGCGGACCCAGGCCGGCTGGATCACTTTGGCCGGGGCGGCGCTGACCTGCTCGTCGGTGACTGTGAGGCTCGACATGGTGGTTCCGTCCTGAACGTCGTGTGACACCGATTATACGCCGATGCGCCCGCTTTCGTTACGCCCTGTCCGCCATCGAATCGATAGCGTCGGGCTATGGCGGTCACAATAAAGCGAGCCGGGTGCCCCCGGCTCGCCGTTTCGTCGCATCCTGCTTGCGGGATGAAACAGGAGCCCGCGGTGTTACGTCGCCGGCATCAGCACGGTGTCGACCACATGGATGACGCCGTTGGACTGGTTGACGTTGGAGATCGTGACCATCGAGGTGCCGCCCTTGGCATCGACGATCCAGGTCTTGCCGTCCATCTTCTTGACCGTCAGCTCCTCGCCTTCGGCGGTCTTCAGCTTCTTGCCCTCGGTGAGGTCGGAGGCCTCGAGCTTGCCGGGCACGACATGGTAGGTGAGGATCTTGGTCAGCGTCGCCTTGTTCTCGGGCTTGACCAGATTGTCGACGGTGCCGGCCGGCAGCTTGCCGAAGGCGGCGTTGGTCGGGGCAAACACCGTGAACGGACCCTTGCCTTCAAGCGTCGGCACCAGGCCGGCCGCCTTCACCGCCGCGACCAGCGTGGTGTGGTCCTTCGAGTTGACCGCGTTCTGGACGATGTTCTTGGACGGGAACATCGCGGCACCGCCGACCATGACGGTCTTCTCCTCGGCGCGGACAGGCGCGACGACGGTCGCGGTGATGGCCAGGGCGCTGAAGGCGGCGGCGGCGAGATAGGCAATGCGCTTCGACATGGAAAGTCTCCCGATTGAATTGTAACCGGCGATGGCCGGTCTTGCGTTGGGGCAACAACGGCGGCTGCGACCTGTTGGCGTGAAGCAGCAGCGCCGTCGTTGGACCGAACTACGGGAGGGTTGGCGAAGTGGTTTCGGGGAAAAATTCTTTGTGATGCGTGAAACTATGTGGGGGGACGTTCGTGTGATGCACGAACGATCCGCCCACTCCGCTGTCGTCCCGGACAAGCGAAGCGCCGATCCGGGACCCATAGCCACAGGGAGTGGTTTGGCGAAGACTCGGAGTTACCGTCTCGCGCGACGTCTTCTCCCTGTGGTTATGGGTCCCGGGTTCGCGACGTTGTCGCGCCCCGGGACGACAGCGGAGATTGACGCGCGCGCTGCGCCTCAATCCCTGTTGTTCGGCGTCTGGATGAATCCGCGATTATGCGTCGGGCTGATCAGCACCTCGTTGATGCAGACCCTGGCCGGCATGCTCGCGATGAAGGCGATGGTGCGGCCGAGATCTTCGGATTGCAGCATCCTGGCCTGCTCGTCCTCGCTCGGCACCACCGGGCGCAGCTTGAGGATCGGCGTCGCCACCTCGCCCGGCATCAGGCAGCAGGCGCGCAGGCCGTTGACGCATTCGTCCATGTTGAAGGAATGGGTCAGTGCCAGCACCGCATGCTTGGTCGTGGTGTAGGCCGGGCCCGGCATCTTCGAGACGTGGCGGCCGGCCCAGGACGAGACGTTGATGATCGCGCCATCCTGCTGCTTGCGCATCGTCGGCAGCACCGCGCGCATGCAATAGAGCACGCCGTTGAGATTGACCTGGACCAACTTGTCCCAGCCCTCCAGTTCCATGTCCTTCCAGCTGCGCTTGGGAACATTGATGCCGGCGTTATTGACCAGGAGGTCGATGCGGCCGTGCCTGGCGACGATCTGATCGGCGGCTTTCTGGGCTTCCGCAGCGTTGGCCACGTCCAGCGCGATGGCCTCGGCCGCCCCGCCCGCCTTGGCGATTTTGGCAACCACGGTATCCAGGGCGTCCTTGCGCCGGCCCGAGACCACCACGGTCCAACCGTCGGCCGCCAGCGCCTCGGCGCCGGCCTCGCCGATCCCACTGCCGCCGCCCGTGACCCAGGCCACGCGTTTCCCAGCTTTTGTCATGCAAACTGTCTCCGTTGCTTCATTGGGGCGGTTTTTGCTAATCCAGCCCTCGGTTTGACCGGCCTTCGCCGGCGAGGAATGTTGCATGAACCCAGCTGCCAACGCCAACCTGTTCTCCCGCCTGTTCGACGGCCTGGACGATCCGAAGCGCCTCGCGATCGAGACGCATGACGGCGGCCATATCAGCTATGGCGAGCTGATCGCGCGGGCGGGGCAGATGGCGAATGTGCTGGTCGCGCGCGGCGTGAAGCCGGGCGACCGCGTCGCGGTGCAGGTCGAGAAATCCGTCGCCAATATCGTGCTGTATCTCGGCACGGTACGGGCCGGCGCGGTCTATCTTCCGCTCAACACCGCCTATACGCTGAACGAGCTCGACTACTTCATCGGCGATGCCGAGCCGTCGCTGGTGGTCTGCGATCCCTCCAAGGCCGAAGGCCTCGCCCCGATCGCCGCCAAGGTGGAGGCCGGGGTCGAGACGCTCGGAGCTGACGGCAAGGGCTCGCTGACCGAGGCCGCCGACAAGGCGAGCAGCGAATTCACGACTGTCGCGCGGGCGAACGACGATCTCGCCGCCATCCTCTACACCTCGGGCACCACGGGCCGCTCCAAGGGCGCGATGCTGACGCATGATAATCTGGCGTCGAACTCGCTCTCGCTCGTCGGCTACTGGCGCTTCACCGACAAGGACGTGCTGATCCACGCGCTGCCGATCTATCATACGCACGGCCTGTTCGTGGCGACCAACGTGACACTGTTCGCCCGGGCGTCGATGATCTTCCTGCCGAAGCTCGATCCGGATTTGATGATCAAGCTGATGGCGCGCGCCACAGTATTGATGGGCGTGCCGACTTTCTACACGCGCCTCCTGCAGAATTCTGCGCTGTCGCGCGACACCACGAAGCACATGCGGCTGTTCATCTCGGGCTCGGCGCCGCTGCTGGCGGAGACCCATCGCGAATGGTCGGCGCGCACGGGGCACGCCGTGCTCGAGCGCTACGGCATGACCGAGACCAACATGAACACGTCGAACCCCTATGACGGCGAGCGCGTGCCCGGCGCGGTCGGCTTCCCTCTCCCCGGCGTCTCCGTGCGCGTCACCGAACCCGAGACGGGCAAGGAGCTGCCGCGCGAGGAGATCGGCATGATCGAGGTCAAGGGACCGAACGTCTTCAAGGGCTATTGGCGCATGCCGGAGAAGACCAAGTCCGAATTCCGCGACGACGGCTTCTTCATCACCGGCGACCTCGGCAAGATCGACGGCAAGGGCTACGTCCACATCCTCGGCCGCGGCAAGGATCTCGTGATCTCCGGCGGCTTCAACGTCTATCCGAAAGAGATCGAGAGCGAGATCGACGCCATGCCCGGCGTGATCGAATCCGCCGTGATCGGCGTGCCGCATGCCGATTTCGGCGAGGGCGTCACGGCGGTGCTGGTCTGCAACAAGGGCGCCGACGTCACTGAAGCCGCCGTGCTGAACGCGCTGGACGGACGGATCGCAAAGTTCAAGATGCCCAAGCGCGTCTTCGTGGTCGACGAGCTGCCGCGCAACACCATGGGCAAGGTGCAGAAGAACGTCTTGCGGGATACGTACAAGGATATCTACGCGAAGAAATAGGGCTGGCGTTCGCCGTCCTTGCGGATGAAGCCGTAGGGTGGGTTAGCCGAAGGCGTAACCCACCTCTTTGCGTTCCGCGGCGGCAGAAGCGGTGGGTTACGCTTCGCTAACCCACCCTACGACGCTGCGCTCGAATGACGGTGGACGCGGCGACTACAGCCCGCCCACCAGGCTCAGCACAAACCGGCTGCCGACGATCAACAGATAACACCCGAACGCCACTTCCAGCGTCCGCTTCGACATCGCATGTGCAGCTCTCACGCCGAGCGGCGCGGGGACGAGGCTCATCGGCATCACGAGCACGGCTCCGATCAGCGAGACGTAACCGAGCGCGAACGGGATCTGCAGCGCTGCGACGGCCGGATAGTTCGCCGCCGCCGGCCAGCCCGCATAAATGTAGCCGAGCGCGCCGGGGATCGAGATCAGCACCGCGAGTGCGGATGACGTCGCGACCGCCTGATGGATGGGACGGCCGTAGAACGTCATCAGCAGGTTCGAGAACAGGCCGCCGCCGATGCCCATCAGGGTCGAGAGAATGCCGACGCAGAAGCCGTAGGCGCGCATCAGCGGGCCCTTCGGCAGATCGTCGCCCAACTTCCAGCCTTCGCGCGCGAAGATGAGGCGCGCCGCCGCGGAATAGGCGACGCAGACGAACACGATCTTGAACAGCCGCTCCGGCGCATAGCGCGCGATGACGCTGCCGGCGACGACGCCGATCACGATCGGCAGCCACCAGACCCTGACGATAGCCATGTCGACAGCGCCGCGCTTGTAATGCGCCTGGAACGAACGGATCGAGGTCGGGATGATCACCGCGAGCGAGGTGCCGATGCAGAGCGGCATGCGCACCTCCAGCGGCACGCCGGCGATACGGAAGCATTCGTAGAACACTGGCACGAGAATCGCGCCGCCGCCGATACCGAACACGCCGGCCAAAAATCCCGAAAGCGCCCCGGTTGCGATCAGCAACAGTGCGAGCTCGACGATGTCCTTGATATCAAGACCTGCAATCACCCCTGACCTGCCCCGGCGACTGGTCGCAACCTCTTCAGACGTCGGTCGGAGACGGCTACGGTCCCAGCTTTAGACGATCCGGGTTGCCCGGTCGACGCACCGGACGTCCCGGCTGGGGTGGAATGCGGGCTGCGCATATCCGCGGTTTTCAGCGAAGCCGGGCCAGCGTGCGGCGAGCCGAGTCGCCCTGGGCCCTGGGGAGGCGGCTACGGCCGACACCGACCGATTGGTGCGAGCGGAGAGCAGCGGACGTTGGGTTAGAGGCGTTCCAATAGCGATTTCAATGCGCCTCGCGCAGGCTACGAAGTAATGAATTTGAGTTCTCAGTTTGGTTGGCGGACCGATGCTCTGGTATACCAAGCCCCTGATTGGCCTTGCTTCATCAAGGCTCTAGAGCTGAACCGTCGTTCGATTTATGGCAATTTGGAGATTGCACAGGCCAAATCGACTCCGTAAATAGAGCCGACCTTTCCGATCCCCGCGCGCCCCCTGCTGGGCCGCCATAAAACATCAAAGCCCATGACCGCACGGATCGAACGACCCCTCTCGCCGCACATGCAAGTGTACCGCTGGACGCTGACGATGGCTCTGTCCATCATCCATCGCGCCACCGGGATTGCCCTCTATTTCGGAACCCTGCTGCTGGTCTGGTGGCTGGTTGCCGCGGCTTCCGGCCCGGCCGCTTACGCGCACGTCCAGGCCTTCGCCGGCAGCATCATCGGGCGGCTGATCGTGTTCGGATACACTTGGGCGCTGATGCACCATATGCTCAGCGGCATCCGGCATTTCGTGTGGGACCTCGGCTACGGCTTCAAGGCCAATGAGCGGGAAGCGCTGACCTGGGGTGCCCTGATCGGCGGCATCGCGCTGACGGTGCTGATCTGGATCATCGCCTATGCGAACGGAGGTGCACGATGAGCGCATCCGATACGCCGAAGCGCAGCCTGCGGACCCCGCTCGGCCGCGTCCGCAATCTCGGTGCCGCGCATTCCGGCACATCCGATTTCTGGCGACAGCGCATCACCGGCGTCGCCATGACGCTGCTGATGATCCCGGCGCTGGTGATCATCGTGATGCTGCTCGGCCGCAACCAGGTCTACGCTGCGCAGACCCTGAGCTCCATTCCCGTCGCGGTGATCCTGCTCCTCTTCATCTTCGCCAGCGCCTGGCACATGAAGATCGGCATGCAGGTGGTGATCGAGGACTACGTCCATAACGAGAAGCTGAAGCTCGTCTCGATCATGCTCAACAATTTCTTCTCGGTCGCCGTGGCGCTCGCCTCGACCTACGCGATCCTGAAACTGTCCTCCGGAGTGTAACCCATGGCTACGGGAACATCGGCCACCACAACGAATGGCACGGGCAACGGCGCTCCCGCCACCAACGGCAAAGCCTATCCGATCGAAGACCACACCTATGACGTCGTCGTGGTCGGCGCCGGCGGCGCGGGCCTGCGCGCCGTGGTCGGCTGCAGCGAAGCCGGCCTGCGCACGGCCTGCATCACCAAGGTATTTCCGACCCGTTCGCACACGGTGGCGGCGCAGGGCGGCATCTCCGCCTCGCTCGGCAACATGCACAAGGACGACTGGCGCTGGCACATGTACGACACCGTGAAGGGGTCGGACTGGCTCGGCGACCAGGACGCGATCGAATACATGGTGCGCAACGCGCCCGAGGCGGTCTACGAACTCGAGCATTGGGGCGTGCCGTTCTCGCGCACCGAGGACGGCAAGATCTACCAGCGTCCGTTCGGCGGCATGACCATGGACTACGGCAAGGGCCAGGCGCAGCGCACCTGCGCCGCCGCCGACCGCACCGGCCACGCCATGCTGCACACGATGTACGGCCAGTCGCTGCGCCACGCGGCCGAGTTCTTCATTGAGTTCTTCGCCATCGACCTGATCATGGACGATCAGGGCACCTGCCGCGGCGTCATCGCGCTCAAGCTCGACGACGGCACGCTGCACCGCTTCCGCGCCCAGACCGTGATCCTCGCGACCGGCGGCTACGGCCGCGCCTATGCCTCCTGCACCTCGGCCCACACCTGCACCGGTGACGGCGGCGGCATGGTGCTGCGCGCCGGCTTGCCGATGCAGGACATGGAGTTCGTGCAGTTCCACCCGACCGGCATCTACGGCTCGGGCTGTCTCGTCACCGAGGGCGCGCGCGGCGAAGGCGGCTATCTCGTCAACTCCGAGGGCGAGCGCTTCATGGAGCGCTACGCGCCGTCGGCCAAGGACCTCGCTTCGCGCGACGTCGTCTCGCGCGCGATGACCATCGAGATCCGCGAGGGCCGCGGCGTCGGCAAGAAGAAGGACCACATCTTCCTGCATCTGGACCACCTCGATCCCGCGGTGCTGGCCGAGCGGCTGCCGGGCATCTCGGAATCCGCAAAGATCTTCGCCAATGTCGACGTGACGCGCGAGCCGATCCCGATCGTGCCGACGGTGCACTACAACATGGGCGGCATCCCCACCAACTATCACGGCGAAGTCCTGACCAAGAAGGACGGCGACGACAACGCCATCATCCCCGGCCTGATGGCGATCGGTGAGGCCGCCTGCGTCTCCGTGCACGGCGCCAACCGCCTCGGCTCCAACTCGCTGATCGACCTCGTCGTGTTCGGCCGCGCCGCAGCGCTCCGCCTCGCCGAGAAGCTGACGCCCAATGCCAAGCAGCCGGAGCTGCCGGCGAACTCGTCCGAGCTCGCGCTCGGCCGCCTCGACCATTACCGCTACGCCTCCGGCGGCACGCCGACCGCAAAGCTGCGCGAAGGCATGCAGCACGTGATGCAGAGCAATTGCGCGGTGTTCCGCACCGGCGAAGTCCTGAGCGAGGGCCAGAACTTGATCGAGAAGGTCCACAGCGGCATCACCGACATCGCCGTGTCCGACCGCTCGCTGGTGTGGAATTCGGACCTCGTCGAGACGCTCGAATTCGACAATCTGATCTCGCAAGCGGTGGTGACGATGAACTCGGCCGCCAATCGCACCGAGAGCCGCGGCGCGCATGCGCGCGAGGACTTCTCCGAGCGCGACGACAAGAACTGGATGAAGCACACGCTGGCCTGGCTGGACGATGCCGGCAAAGTCAAGATCGAGTACCGCCCGGTTCACGACTACACCATGACCAACGACGTGCAGTACATCCCGCCGAAAGCGCGTGTGTACTGAGCGAACAGTAGCCGTCATTCCGGGATGGTCCGAAGGACCAGACCCGGAATCTCGAGATTCCGGGTTCGATGCTGCGCATCGCCCCGGAATGACGAAAGGTTAGAGCAATGGTTGAATTCGCACTTCCGAAGAACTCCAAGATTTCCGGCGGCAAGACCTGGCCGAAGCCCGCGGGCGCGACCGAGACCCGCGAGTTTCGCGTCTACCGCTGGAATCCGGACGACGGCAAGAATCCGAGCGTCGACACCTACTACGTCGACACCAATGATTGTGGCCCGATGGTGCTGGACGGCCTGATCTGGATCAAGAATCACATCGACCCGTCGCTGACCTTCCGCCGCTCCTGCCGCGAAGGCGTCTGCGGCTCCTGCGCCATGAACATCGACGGCCAGAATACGCTCGCTTGCACCCGCTCGATGCACGACGTGAAGGACGGCGCGGTGAAGATCAATCCATTGCCGCACCAGCCGGTCGTGAAGGACCTCGTCCCCGACCTCACCAATTTCTACGCCCAGTACGCATCGGTCGAGCCGTGGCTGAAGACGACCTCGCCGACGCCGCAGAAGGAATGGCGCCAGACCCACGAGGATCGCGAGAAGCTCGACGGCCTCTACGAGTGCATCCTGTGCGCCTGCTGCTCGACCTCGTGCCCGAGCTATTGGTGGAACAGCGAACGTTATCTCGGTCCCGCCGCGCTGCTCCAGGCCAATCGCTGGGTGTCCGATTCGCGCGACGAGGCGACCGGCGAGCGGCTCGACAATCTCGAGGATCCGTTCCGCCTCTACCGCTGCCACACCATCATGAATTGCGCCAAGGCCTGCCCGAAGGGACTGAACCCGGCCGAAGCCATCGCCGAGCTGAAGCTCAAGATGGTCGAGCGCCAGATCTAAAGGCGCGGTTCATGCTTCGTGTCCCGGCCAGTCCGGCCGGGACATTCCGAGATCGCGGTCAATTCGAGTAGAATTTTCTCCGACCCGCTGTGCGCGTAAGTTCCACGCGCACAACCAGCGGTTCCGGCACAAGTTGCTTCCTTCCCCGCGCGAGATTCAGTTAAGCTCCCGTCAGGGACGGAGCGACTGTGCAGAGGGCGCAACGCAATTCGCTGAGGCTGTTGCAGTGGATGATGGCGGCATCCCTGGCGCTGCCGGTTGCGCTGTTCGTCATCACCTCCGCGATCTCCTACACCTCGACCAGGGACATTGCCGACCGGGAGATCGAGCGCACGCTCGACGTCGTGCATGAGCACGCGCTCAAGGTGTTCGAGACCATCGATCGCAGCCTGGCCGAGCTCAACGAGGTCGTGCGCGGCCTTCCCGACGACGTCATCCGCGCGCGCGAGCCGGCGCTGCACCGCCGCCTGAGGCGGCTGACCGATTCACTGCCGCAGCTCAAATCGGCCTGGATCTTCGACGCGGACGGCAAAGCGCTGGTCAACAGCCTCGCCTCGCCGCCGCCGGAGCTCCGCTTTGCAGACCGCGACTATTTCTACGCTCACGTCGACCAGACCATCGGCAGCTTCATCGGCACGGCCCTGACGCCCCGTCCGCCCTATCAGGGCGCGCGCTTCTTCGGGGTGAGCCGCCGCCGCGACTCCGACGACGGCACTTTCATCGGGGTGATCCAGGCCTCTGTCCTCCCCGAATATTTCGAGAGTTTCTATGCGCGGATCGGCTCCGATGCCGGCAGCTTCTTCGCGATGGGACGCGCCGACGGTGTGCTGCTCGCGCAGTTCCCGCGGCTCGAGCGCGACCTTCGGCTGGATCCGACCGGACCGGTCGGCCGGGAAATCGCGGCGCGGCCCGCGCACGGCCTCATCACCGTCGCCTGGCCGTCGGACGGGATCGAGCGCCGCATCGGCTACCGGCGCGTCGCCGAATATCCGATCTATGTCAGCGCCGGGCTCGAGACCTCGGCGATCCGCGCGCGCTGGCTCGCCACCATGGGCCAGCATCTGGTGTTCGGCATTCCCGCCACCGCACTTCTGTTTCTGCTGTTGGCGCTGGCATTGCGGCGCACGCAGCACCTTCAGGCCGAAGCCGCCAAGCGGCGTGAGGCCGAGGAGGCACTCAAGCACAGCCAGCGCCTGGAGGCGCTCGGACAGCTCACCGGCGGCGTCGCGCATGATTTCAACAATCTGCTGACGGTGATCCGCGCCTCGGTCGACCTGTTGAACCGGCCGCAACTGACGGAGGAGCGGCGGCAGCGCTACATCACGGCCATTGCGGACGCAGTGGCGCGCGCGGCCAAGCTGACCTCGCAGCTGCTCGCCTTTGCGCGGCGTCAGACCCTGAAGCCGGAAGTGTTCGACGTCGGCGAGCGGATGCAGGCGCTGCACGACATGCTGGCGCCGCTGCTGGGGCCGGCCATCGAGATCACCATGCGCCTGCCCACCGAGCCCTGCCTCGTCCACGCCGATGCCGGCCAGTTCGAGACGGCGCTGATCAACATGGCGACCAACGCGCGCGATGCCATGCAGGGCAAGGGCAGGATCGTTTTCACGGTCGAGGCCGCGGCGGCCGTTCCGGACACGCTGGCCCATGCCCCGGGCAGCCAGACCTTGGTAAACCAGAACTTGGGAAGCCAGAGCTTGGGAAGCCAGAGCTTGGCAAACCAGAACTTGGCAAACCGTGGCTTCATCAACGTGACCGTCAGCGACACCGGAGTCGGCATTCCTGCCGCCCGGCTGGAACGCATCTTCGAGCCGTTCTTCACCACCAAGCAGGTCGGCCACGGCACCGGCCTCGGCCTGTCCCAGGTGTTCGGCTTTGCCCGGCAATCCGGGGGCGAGGTGACGGTTAGGAGCGAGGTCGGTCACGGCAGCACCTTCTCGCTCTACCTGCCGCGCGTGCCGGCGGACCTGCTGCCGCAGCGGCAGGCGCCGAACACGGCGCCGGCGGTGGCCGGCAGCGGCATGTCGGTGCTGCTGGTCGAGGACAATATCGAGCTTGCCAATTTCGCCGCCGACGGCCTCACCGAGCTCGGCTACAGCATCACGCTGGTCGACAACGCCACCGATGCACTCGCCGAGCTCGACATGGACGCGGATCGTTTCGATGTCGTGTTCTCGGACGTCGTCATGCCGGGAATGACCGGGCTCGATCTGGCGCAGGCCATCTGCCAACGGGGCATCGGCGTGCCGGTCGTGCTGACCACGGGCTACAGCCAGGCGCTGGCGCAGGATGGCGCTGCCGGCTTCGATCTGGTGCAAAAGCCGTACTCGATCGAGGAATTGTCGCGAATTCTACATCGGGCGGCCCGGATCCGGCGCGTCCGCGACGGCGCCGCCGAGTAAAGGCGCCTCGGGAACCTCGGGGAACCGGTTGATTTGGCTTGCGTTATCCGATCATGCAAAAGCCGGCTGGAAAACGCGAGCAGGACAGGAAGCCCCCCATCGTCGACATCGCCGGCGAGAACGGCGACAAGGTCGCACCGCCTCCGCCGGAATTGCTCGAGCCTGACCCGGAGCTGTCACCTGAAGAGGTCGAGCAGGCCCGCAAGGATTATCTGCTGACACGGTTCTGGATCAGCGCGCGCGGCTTCTGGGGACAGGGCGGCGATCGCCTCGCTTGGCCGTTCTCAATCGGCCTCGGCCTGCTGATCGTCCTGGCCGTCGCTTTCCAGTACGGCATCAACGTCTGGAATCGCGCGATCTTCGACGCCATCGAGAAGCGCGACGCGGCGAGCGTTTTCCATCTCACCGCAATGTTCTTTCCGCTTGCGATCGGCAGCATCGTGCTCGGCGTCATCCAGGTGTTCGCGCGCATGGGCATCCAGCGGCGTTGGCGGGCCTGGCTCACGGCGAGCGTGCTGACGCGGTGGCTCGCGAACGGGCGCTACTACCAGCTCAACCTCGTCAAGGGTGACCACGAGAATCCGGAATACCGGATTGCCGAGGATCTGCGCATCGCGACCGATTCGCCGGTCGATTTCCTCGCCGGCGTCACCTCGGCGCTGCTGTCGGCCGCGACCTTCATCATCGTGCTCTGGACCATCGGCGGCGCGCTCACCGTCACGTTCGGCGGCTCGACGCTCACCATTCCCGGCTTCCTCGTGATCGCCGCGATGCTCTATGCCGCGATCGCCTCGGGCTCCATCCTGGTGATCGGCCGGCGCTTCGTGCAGGTCTCCGAGGACAAGAACCAGGCCGAAGCCGATTTCCGCTACACGCTGACGCGCGTGCGCGAGAACGGCGAGAGCATCGCACTGCTGGGCGGCGAGGAGGAAGAGCGCGACGGCATCGACCGCAACTTCGCCGGCGTGCTCCGGCAATGGGCGCGGCTCGCCGGTCAGCACATGCGCACCACGTTGGTGTCGCAGGGCTCGAGCCTGGTTGCGCCGGTCGTGCCGCTTTTGCTCTGCGCGCCAAAATTCCTCGACGGCAGCATGACGCTGGGACAGGTGATGCAGGCGGCCTCCGCCTTCACCATCGTGCAGAGCGCGTTCGGCTGGCTGGTCGACAATTATCCGCGGCTTGCCGACTGGAACGCCTGCGCGCGCCGCATCGCCTCGCTGATGATGTCGCTCGACGGACTCGAACGCGCCGAGCAGGGCGACGGTTTTGGCCGCATCAAGCGCGGCGAGACCAGCAACGACGCCATCCTGGAGATGAAGGATCTGTCGGTCTCGCTCGACGACGGCACGGCCGTGGTCGGCGAGACCGAGGTGGTGATCGAGTCGGGCGAACGGCTGCTGGTCGCCGGCGAATCCGGGACCGGCAAGAGTACGCTGGTGCGCGCCATCGCAGGCCTGTGGCCCTGGGGCGGCGGCAGCGTCAATTTTCACAGGGATCGCCGACTGTTCATGCTGCCGCAGCGGCCCTATGTGCCCTCCGGATCACTGCGCCGCGCGGTCGCCTATCCCGGTGCGGCCGAGGACTGGACCCTGGAGGAGATCGGTGACGTCCTGCATAAGGTCGGCCTCGACCATCTCAAGGAAAAGATCGAGGAGGAAAGCCCCTGGGACCAGACGCTATCCGGCGGCGAGAAGCAGCGCCTCGCCTTTGCGCGGCTGTTGCTGCACAAGCCCGACATCATCGTGCTCGACGAGGCGACCTCGGCGCTCGACGAGAAGAGCCAGGACAGGATGATGAAGATGGTCACCGACGCGCTGCCGAAGGCGACCATCGTCAGCGTCGCGCATCGCGCCGAGCTGGAAGCCTTCCACAGCCGCAAGATCGTGCTGGAGCGCCGCAAGGGCGGCGCCAAGCTCGTCAGCGACATCGACCTCATCCCACGCAAGGGCAAGCGCAGGCTGCTCGGGCGATTTCTGCGGCAGCGCAAGGCACCGAAGAAAGCTGCGTGATCTCGTAGCCCGGATGGAGCGCAGCGCAATCCGGGAAGGCCCATCAGCGCGGTGAGAATCCCGGATTTCGCAGCGCTCCATCCGGGCTACGGACCTCTCGTGAAGATTGGAGTCCCACGCAAAACCGGCTATGCATGCGCCGCTTGCAACGAGGACCGCCTGCTTGACGACTGACAACGCCCCTTCGTCCGCGCCGTTCGGCGCGTTTGCGCCCAATGCGGCGCAGGCTGCGATCATTCGCCTCGCACAGCAGTCGGGGCTGAAGCGCGGCGCGTTCCGGCCCTGGATGTCGCGGCTGGTCAACCTGCTGCGCGGTGGCCCGGTCGACGTGCAATATCAGGGCGCATCGTTCCGCTTCTATCACCAGGGCAGCGCGACAGAGCGCGGCGCGCTGTTCAATCCCGATTATAATCTCGACGAGCTCGACTTCCTGCGCCAGCATACCCCGGCGGGCGGCACCTTCCTCGACGTCGGCGCCAATGTCGGCACGTTTGCGCTGGTGATGGCGCGGCAGGTCGGCACCACAGGCAAGGTGGTCGCGATCGAGCCGCATCCCATGACGTTCGCGCGGCTCTCGTTCAACCACGGCGCGTCGAAGACGGCGCAAGTGCGCCTGGTGCAGGCTGCCGCCGGCGACAGCGACGGCGAGCTGATGATCGAGAGCGGCGGCGGTAATCTTGGCGCCACTCACGTCGTCACCGGCACGGCGAGCGCCGAGGCGATCAAGGTGCCGTCGCTGCGGCTGACACGCATTCTCGACGAGGCCGGCGTCACGCAAATTGATTCGCTGAAGATCGACGTCGAGGGTTTTGAGGACCGCGTGCTGATCGGCTTCTTCCGCGATGCGCCGCCCTCGCTATGGCCGCGCGCGGTCGTCATCGAGCATCTGTCACAAAACGAATGGCAGCAGGATTGTATTGCCGACATGGTCGCGCGCGGATTTGCGATCATGCGCAAGACGCGAAGCAATACGTTCCTCTCACGCTGACAAGGACGAAGGAGGTTACGATGATCGACCATCTGGGTTTCTCCGTTTCCGACTATGAGCGCGCCAAGGCGTTCTACGCCAAGGCGCTGGCTCCGCTCGGCTACGGCCTGATCATGGAGGTCACGGCGGAGCAGACCGGCCACGCTGCCGCCGCCGGCTTCGGCGCCAACGGCAAGCCGGATTTCTGGATCGGCGGCGAAGGCGCCATGAACAAGCCAGTGCATGTCGCGATCGCGGCCAGGGACCGCGCCACCGTCGACGCGTTCTACAAGGCGGCCATCGCGGCCGGCGGACGCGACAACGGCCCGCCCGGCATCCGCCCGCATTACCATGCGAATTACTACGGCGCCTTCGTGCTCGACCCTGATGGCCACAACATCGAGGCCGTCTGCCACGCGCCGGAATAAGGCAGATCCAGCGCGGCGCGATGAGGGAACATCGGCGCGGCATCATCGTTGTCCTTCCCCGGACAACTGATCCCGATGATGCCGATGCCGATCGAACCGCCCGAGATTCCGCCGGCAACACCGGGGACTCCAGCCGAACCGCCACCCGGAATTCCGCCGGGCAATCCGCAGCCTGAAATCACGCCGCCGGTGCGCGAGCCCGGCTCGCCACCGCGGCCCGACGAATTGCCGGGCCGCATGCCTGAAGAGATTCCATCGCGCGGGCCGAACGGGCCGCTGACGCCGAATCCTGCGACGGATGCAATTCCGCCGCGGGATCGCGCATGAAGTGGCCGATCACATGTGGGGCAATTGCAACCAGCGTCTGAATGCGCAATGAACGTTGCCGGAGTGACGCGATTTCCGTGCAGAAATAAATCGGGCCGCGACCGCATCGCCCGCCACAATCCGGCCTAACGCGTAGCTGTTCATCCCAACACTTCGTCAAAGAACCTTCCGGGGAAGTTCACCACCATGACCAATCTTCGTTTCGTGCTGCTCGCGACGACGGCTCTGACCGCGATGCAATTCGCAAGCTCCGCATCGCAAGCACAAAGTGCGCCGCCGCTCGTGGTCGCGCAGGCGCAGCCTCAAGATGCGGGCCCTGACGGAAAACCGAAGCAACCGCCGAAGGGACCCGCGGCTGCGCCGCCTGCTGGGCCCGCGCGCCCGGCCGCTCCGCCGCCCGCCGCTGCACCGCCCCACCCG
>NZ_LBJV01000036.1:0-42689 GCF_028128855.1 Bradyrhizobium sp. CCBAU 11430 | reverse complement strand
TAGCCGATCTGGCCACCTGCGACGAACGATGGAACATCGACGACGTCGCCATAGATCGACGGGCCAAAGGGATTGCTAAAGGAGGTTCGGCCGTATCCGCCGCCGCCGTGCCCGCCAATGTAGCCTCCAGACCAGTTCCACACCGCCGGTGGCAGTACTTGTCGCTCGCGGTCCGCCATAGCTGTACCCGTTGTGACGAGCGCCACCGTCGTAGCACTAAAAAAAAGAACTCTTGATCGCATAATGATTGCCCTGCATTTCCCGAGGCGCGGTCCCGCTCGCTAAGTATCGCCGCACGGCAAATCATCGGAGCGACCAGACACGTAATGACGCGCCGGGGCTGCTCCGAAGATCACCGCACTACGATTGGTGATGAAGTCCCGAACGAAGCAAGCCGCGTGCCGGACTAATTCGTATCTTCTGCGCGCGTTTTCTAAGAGTGTGTCGCGTCAACTTCCTTATGGTGGTTTGAACGCGGACAATTGAGCGTCGATAGTCCTACATTGCGTATCGAGCGTAGAAGGCACGCGCATGTGGGACGTTTATATTTGTTCATTGAAGTGTGCGCGGACCCGTTCCGATCTTGATGAAACAGCGTACTCTAAAGTGCAGTGTTCTTGTCTCCGCGCCAGCTGCGGTGACGGCAAGCAGCCGGTCGTTGCGAGTACAGCTCGTCTTAGTCTTTGGGAGCGTGAGTGCCGCGAGTAAGGCTAGGAGTCGTGCCCGGACCGCTTTTGTGGCGCCCCGTTGTCTTACGGCTTTCGTCGCCTTCGTTGCGTCCTCGATCGCGTACTGAACGACGGCAAGGTCGGATGGAGCGCGGGCCGAGCTCGATCACTCTTTAGTGGCTGATCTCATGGCCCAAACGGATCTCAGGGGCGCGCCTGGATGGGAAATGATCTTCTCTGCGCTGCGCGCGAAAGTAGATCGAGGGGAAAAGATCGAGTCACAAGCGATCGTTATCAAGTGCCCTTTGTGAACAGCACATCTGCGACTCTGAAGTCACGCGGCATAATCAGCGTATGCTAAGATGCTATCAGACTCAGTCCCTGCAGCATGTCAGCTGCGGTTGGTAATTGATCGAGCATCATCAGATTGTGTAGTAAATGCGATATCGGGCATACTCCCGCGGAGATCTTGCTACGTTAGGCTCTACAGATGTTCTGGAATCCACGTCGCGGCTATGCGTCATGGTAAGCACATTCCGGGCCTTGGGTCACCGCACTCTGCACGCTAGGGATGTCGAACAGCGCTGCGCTCGCAATAATCTCCAGGCTCAAGGAGGCAGCCGCAAAAGAAAAGCTGGGTCGGTCCATGGCCGCAATTAGTTGCCGAAGCTCTTCCCGTAAATTTCCCAGACGATTCAAGTCGTCAGACCGCGAACTGAATCCACTGCCGCCTAGCTCGTTGGGCACAACATTCACGGATGGTTCTTTATTCCGCGATAGGTCACGCGTCGGACCGAAAAGCAGTCGTAAGTCAGTTCTTCACAAGGTTGTACGTGACGCGCCGTTAGAAGTCGGCGATGATGGTGTTGATATGTGTTTGGCTGACTGCTGTTGTTCATGAAGCGGGCGTTGTCAGCATTGTACTCTATATAACGCCATCATTAGCCTTGTAGTCTCTTGGATAGCCATGCTTACCAAGTAGAGCCAGTTGGAGCTAGAGCTTCGTACTGCTCAGGCGTCACCGCTATGTCAAAGATTGGGTTGTGAATCCAATCAGCGAAGCTTTAGGCAGACGCCGATGTCGGCGGATTAGGCTTCGGAGATTGCCCGGCTGCGCCAGCGGAACGAACGGCCGCGCATGGAGCGCTAGCTTTCAAAAAATCGACCTCGATCTTTGCCGGAACCCGAACTGTCATTTCGGATGACTGCAGAGGCCTTGTCGAGAGCGTCGCCGATGCCTGCGGGATGCGCGCCCAAAGCGCTGCATGGTTTGCCCTTACCGCAACGATTTCAGCGATAGCCTTCCGCAAGGTTTGCGAGGTGAGCCACATGCTCAATGCAATTCATGCCTAGCCGAGTTGTGAGTGGCCGAACGGAGGGCGCAAACGATTGTCGAAGACGTAGTGCGACTATGAGCAAGGTGGCCGCTGCGCAACATGTCGCCTTTACCAAGAACCGACTGTCAGGTTTAAGACGGACGTCCAAAAGTCGACACTTAGATGGGTTGGGAACGCCGGAGAACCTCGCCTTTCAAACGGCACGCTGCTTGCTCATTCGAAAGCCAGCGGACGCACTTCCTGCATGCCTGCGGTTTGAAGCCGAGCATGCATCTTCCGAATGCTTCCACTCACCTAGCAAGATGCTCGAGGCCGGCTAACTTCAGGACAATTCCCATGAAAAATTCTCTCTTTCTCGCAGCGTCGCTATCCATGAGCTGTTTGATGGCCACGGGACTTTCCCCGACGCCAGCGCCTGCGAGCGTGGCTGAAGATCCCTTTCTTTGGCTTGAAGAAATCGAAGGGCCGCGCGCATTGGCTTGGGCTCGCACCGAGAACGACAAGACACTCAGTGCGCTCCAATCTGATCCACGTTACCAGCGCTTCTACGGGGAAGCGCTCCACATTCTTCAGGCCAAGGACCGGATTCCGTACGTCTCGATGGGACGACGCGGTCTCGACAATTTCTGGCAGGACGAGAACCACGTGCGCGGCGTCTTGCGGCGTACGACGCTTGAAAGCTATCGCAGCCAAACCCCCCGATGGGAGACCATCCTCGACGTGGATGCTCTCGCTGACGCGGACAAGAAGAACTGGGTTCTTGAAGGGGTGAGCTGCCTTCCGCCCGAAGAGCGCCTATGCTTGCTCAACCTGTCCGACGGTGGAAAGGACGCTGTGTTCGTCCGGGAGTTCGACGCAGTTGCCAAAACCTTCGTCACAAAGGGCTTCGCACTTCCCGAGGGAAAACAGCAGGTCACTTGGGTCAATAGCGACACGGTCCTGGTTACACGAGATTGGGGCGAAGGGACCATGACACAAGCCGGTTACCCTTTCGTTGTGAAGGAGCTCAAGCGCGCTCAGTCGCTGGCGGAAGCGCACGAGGTCTTCCGTGGCGAGCCGACCGATGTCGAGGCGACACCATTCGTGCTGCGCGACAGTGAAGGTACGATCCATGCGACCGGCGCCGACCGCCGCATCAGTTCGTTCGAGCATGAGTATGTTCTCTTTGGGTCCAAGCCGATTAAGCTCAATCTGCCAAAGAAGTCGACCATCGGAGGCATCGCGAGTGGTCGCCTGCTGGTGACGCTAAACGAAGAATGGATGCCGCCGTCCGGAGACACGCCGTTCTCAGCGGGCTCAATCATCTCGTATGACCTGACCGAATGGAAGCAGGATCCGCTGCGCGCCATGCCAACCCTCGTGTTTAAGCCTGGGCCTCGACAAGCGATCAGCGGATTCACCGCCACAAGAAACTTGTTAATCCTAACGATTCTCGACAATGTTCAGAGTAGGGCGTTCGTCTACAAGTACCATCAAGGCGCCTGGCAGGCCACGCCGATCCCGCTTCCAGACAATGCGAGTGTCGGTGTAGCTGCGGCATCGGGTCAAACCGACGAGGCGATGTTCACCGTCTCCAGCTTTTTTAGCCCGACGATGCTCTGGTACTTCGACGCCGTAACCGGTCGCCTTGAAACCCTGAAGACGACACCTCCTCGGTTCGACCCCTCGAGACATGTCGTCGAACAGTTCGAGGCAATCTCGCGCGATGGCACCCGCATTCCTTACTTTCTGCTACGACCTAAGAGCGCCCGGTTTGACGGATCAACTCCAACGCTTCTCTACGGCTATGGTGGGTTTCAGATTCCGCTCATCCCCGCTTACGCCGGCCTCACCGGACGACTCTGGCTCGAGCAGGGCAACGCGTATGTTGTCGCGAACCTGCGCGGCGGTGGTGAGTTCGGGCCCCTATGGCACCAGACTGCCCAAGGAGCAACGAAGCAGCGGACATGGGATGATTTTATCGCCGTCGCGGAGGACTTGATTCGGCGCAAAATCACTTCTCCCCGCCGGCTAGGCGTGGTCGGCGGTAGCCAAGGTGGCCTCCTGGTAGGGACCGCAATCACGCAACGAACCGACCTCTTCAATGCGGCCATCTTACGGGTTCCGCTGTTCGATATGGTTCGGTTCACGAAGCTGGGCGCCGGGGCCTCCTGGATCAGCGAGTATGGCGATCCCAGCATTCCCGATCAGCGCAAGTGGCTCGAGGCTTACTCGCCCTATCAGAGGTTGGTGCCAGGCAAGACCTACCCGGCCCCCTTCATTCTCACGTCCACCAAGGACGACCGCGTCCATCCAGCGCATGGCCGCAAGGCAGCGGCAAGGCTCGCTGCATTGGGCCAACCGTACTTCTACTATGAGAATACCGACGGGGGGCATAGCGCCGCCGCCAATCTAATTGAACAGGCACGCCGGATCGCTTTGGAATATACGTACCTATCCCAGCGGCTTGTCGAAGAGTGATGGCGAGGACGAAGATCTACTTCATTGATGACGCTTGACGGACGACGTTATCGGCAGCGGCGTCAGCAAGCCGGTCTTTGCTCATTCTCGGCGGGAGATGGTATCTCGCTGGCGATGAATGCGACGAATCAGCTACGTTCGCCGTCTCGCCTATCAGTCCCTGTAGGTCACTCAACGCCGAGTTCTCGTTAATACCCACGAGGCATTTCGTGTGAACAGCCCTCAGGGCAAAACCGGTGCGTTAGCCTCTCCATCCCGTGGCTAATTTCATTGGCCGTGCGGATGCAGATAGGGATAGCGCCTTTCTCATGAAGTCGTGACAGAACAGCATTGAGAGCATGTTTCTGAGTGGTTGCAGGAATTATCGTGGCAGATTGAACCGGTATTGATAGCCCACACGCACCATTGACCGATTGCGCAAAGGCCTGTCAGCTTGCGGTAAGCTATCACAGATACAGAGCCCTTGGGGTTAACGGGATGTGGCAGGGACAGCGCTTTTGCTCCAGACGCGATTCGCGCCGAGTCACCTTTCCGCTAGTCTCAACGGCAGTGCGGATGTGGTAGGGACTAGTTGGCCTGGTTTCACGCCCGGGTCGGTTAGTACCGAGCCGCACCCGCACTGTTTTACATCTCGCTCCGACCGATCGTGGCGGCTATCTCGACAAGCTTCGCAGGTACTCTGCCGAAGATCGGTACACCACCTGAAGAGGTGAGGGCCACGTACTTCCTTCTCTGCCGCAGCGCGCGCAATGAGTGGTGTTGGACACTACATACCGACATGAGAGTCGCCTGAATCGCGAGTTCGGCCGCTAGCGCTTCGGCGATGAAGGCTACGCCATGGAAGAGTTGGTCGCGGAGCTTGGCGGACGGCGGACTTCCTGCGTGGGCTTCAGGCCAGAAATTTCGTCGCGGCCTGAGCCGCGGCGGCAATCATCGATCTGGATCCCGTCATTTTAGCTTCAAATAGCTTGGGTCTTCAATGGACTCTGGACGAAGTTATTGACTGGGCGTCATCGGACTTACAGCCGGGCGGATTTTCGAACGGGTCTCAAAATTTAGAATTCGTGGCGGCTGCAAGCATTTTGGTTGAGGATGCACGGGTTTGAAGCCGAGACCCGCTCTCAATCGCGGCGACCGTACCGACCGTGCGAGGCTCAACGGCCCTGCTCACGCCTTTCCATACCACGATGTTCGTAGATGCTTCGCGACGCTCGTCACGCCACGAGGGTTACCAGTCCGGCTTGTGTGCGAAAGGCTCGAGGCCGAGCCTGATGACTTCAAGTCCTTTCCAACGGACATACATCACAACCTCGTGCAGCAACCACGAACTACCGGCCGGCAACACCAGCCAGATGTAAAAGCAATTAGTAAGCCTCCATTGAGGGTGAGAAATACGGCTCGTCCATTCATGAGGATCAGCGGACAAAACTTGCGATGCTAGTAACGCTGCTCGTCGATGAGCCATATCCCTCAAAATTGCCGGGCTTAGATTAAGGCGTGTCCGGAATGGTCGAAATCCATGCGTCTGGAAATGCTGAATACTAGTCGGCGTGCCGTTATGCCGAAGGCAGCCGGCGCGTTGCATCCCACGAGCAATTGGGATCCGAGGCTCGCCTCGGCATGGGTGCAGCCACGCATCGAACGGCGAGGGGGCAGCAGGGCTCGCAGCGTCATAGTCTTCTCAGACCCTGCGAAAAACGGTGAAGAAGCCCTGCAAAGGTATCGAGCGGCGAGAAGGAAATGCTCATGCCGATTGATCCGGGCGCGCATGAGCGCGCGCGGCTCATGGCCGAGGAGCCGCCACTCGGTGTCACATCCGAGCAAGGAGACACCGAACACCGGGCAACTTGCCGCGGCGGAGCGGGGCTAGGTAGGACCTGCCAGGTAGTCTGCTTCATGTCGTTGAACAGGTTAGTATCTTCCGGATTCCGATGTCAACAAACGATGTCGTTCCGGAATGTCGGCGAATGGCGACATATCGAATTGTCCACGAACGGCGACATATGACGATGTCAGTGATCCTGACATTTGGGATTGCCATGCTTATCCGTACACCTGCCGACCTCGGCGCCGTCATTCGCGACAGACGCAAACGCCTCCAGGCGACACTGGCGAAGCGGATCGGCGTCAGCCGTCAATGGCTGATTAAGGTCGAGCATGGTCATCCCCGCGCAGAGCTGACTCTTGTCCTCCGTGCTCTCGACGTTCTCGGCATCCCGGTGGACGCCAATAGTGGAGGGCCCACCAGCCGCAGGTCTACCTCCGCAGTTGATATCAATGCCATCGTCACCAAAGCCAAGAAAGGCAAGACATAATGGCCGCGCTCATTGCATTCTTGGATGGCACCGAAGTCGGTCGCGACCGCAGTGACGCGCGGGGCGGGCTGACCTTCGTCTATGACGATGCATGGCGCGACGCCGAGGGGGCCTATCCCTGTCGCTTTCGAGGCCGCTTGCCGCCGAGGAGCACGGTCCAGTCACTGTTCAGTCCTTCTTGTGGGGGCTGCTTCCTGACAACGAGCAGGCGCTCGAGCGCTGGGCCAAGAAATTTCAGGTGTCGGCGCGCAACGAGTTTGCCCTCATCTCTAACGTCGGAGAGGATTGCGCCGGGGCCATCCAGTTCGTCACGCCTAATCGATTGGAAGCTCTAAAAATAGACAAAGATGACAAGATCGAATGGCTGCATAAGCCGGAAATAGCAAATCGGCTTCGAGTCTTGCGCGAGGATCACGCTGCCTGGCGCCTGCTCCGCGACACGGGTCAATTCAATCTTGCAGGCGTCCAGCCGAAAACCGCGCTTGTCCTCAAAGACAACAAATGGGGCATCTTCCGTCCGGGCGCATACCGACCACCCACATTTTGAAACCACCGACGGGTCATTTCGATGGTCGCGCATGAGCATATCTGCCTGCAGCTCGCACGCGAGCTCGGGCTGCCAGCCGCTGAAACCAAGGTGATGCCCTTCGAACAGGAAATAGCGATCGTGGTTGAACGCTACGATCGGCAGGTCAGCGGGAACGACGTTATCCGCGTCCATCAGGAAGATATCTGTCAGGCCATGGCATCCCGCTGACCAAGAAATACCAGAACGAGGGCGGACCAACGCCTGCGCATGTAGTCGAGCACTTGCGGACCTACTCGACAGACCGCGGGGCTGACGTTGAGACGTTCGTCAGCGCTTTGATCTTCAACTGGCTCATTGGAGGCCCTGATGCTCACGCCAAGAACTATTCATTGCTTCTGGCCAGCGGTCCTCTCGTGCGTCTCGCTCCCCTTTACGAGATCGCCAGCATTCTTCCTTACGACCACGTCGATCAGCGTAAGATCAAACTCGCCATGAAAGTCGGGGGTGAATACAGGCTCGATAACATTGGCTTGCGTCAGTGGCAAAAATTTGCACGAGAGACGCGTGTTGATGCGGACGTGCTCATCGCTACGCTGATCTCCATGGCCGGGCAGATGCCTGACCTGGTGGCGGACGTTCGCGCCGACGCGCAAAGGGAGGGATTGGAAAACGCTCTCATCGAGCGATTGGCAACGGCATTGGGCACGCGAGCCAAGGATTGCGAACACGCTCTGAAGGGGATCTATGATACGGATCATCCATCAATTGAATGGAGTCTAACGCAACCACGAGCTTGTTCATTCTGATATCGTCGCTGGCCGAACGGCTGCCTGACGAGCCCGTTGCCGCGTCCCCTTCTGCTCGTCCCGAGTTGAGGCTTGCAAGCACTCGCTCGACTGTGCAGGTCGAAACTAGCGAGCCGCTGCCGGTCTAGAAGCATGATCTCGCGTTGAGTATTTCCGAAGAAAGCAAGAAGTCATCATTGTGCAAATGCGCGACACTGCGCGTGAGGCGGTCTCGTGGTCAGGCCAAGGTAATCCGCGATGTCTCGGCGAGACATGGCAGTGACATAACATCAGCAGTCATGAGCCGCGCATCCATCTCAAGCAACAAAGTGGCAACGCGCTCCAGAGCAGTCTTACGTCCAAGCAGCAGCGTTTGGTTTTCCGCGTGCTGAAAGCTAGCCATGGTCATGCTGAGCAAGGTGCGCCAGACAACTGCGTCAGTGGGAGCGATTGCAAAGAGTGTACCTCTTGATCAGTCGAACAGTGCTCTGCGTAATGGCTTTCGTGGCAAAATCGATGTGCCCCACCGTTCTGGAATTCGAGAATGTCACCTGGTGAATGAAAGGGGCCAATCTGGCGTCGCCCCATCGGACGTCAGCTTGTAGGCCCGTGCCATTCCTTCATGAAGTGATAGACGTATTCCGCGGGTTCACTCTCGATGTAGATCGTCCGACCGCTGCAACGCTGATAGTGCGTGGAAGGCCGTGGTGATTTGAGCATTGTCGGCATAGATGAGCATTCCCGGCGGTTGATTTCTTCCTATGGACCTGCGCGCTTCGTATTCCCTATGCGCATGTCCGATTGTCGCCTCAATGTCGTAAATCCGACAGGAGCTGTCGAAGTAACTTTCGCACGAAACGCTGTTCGTGGGCATGTTCTTCTCGTCCAACAAGTCGAAGCTCGAGATCTTGTGGGTGGCACGGCCGTTGCTAATGAGCACAGAGATCACCGGATGAGGTGGGTGAAGAAGGTGGCAGGCGGACTTTAGTGTTTACACGTATGAAACTGTTGCCGGTTTCAACAGGCGTCTTGCGAGACGCGGCTATTGCGGATGCGTCATTTACCACGCCTCCTGCGGCTGCAGGCCAAGCCGCTGCCCCATCCCAAGTCACGCAGACTTGCTTCGGTAATGAAGCGAAGGACCCGGAGAGAAGTTACACGAGCGCGAAGGACAAGAACTTAAACGACCTCAAAGAGACTTCTATGGAAATGCTGGATGTCATCGGAATTGGGATCGGCCCATTTAACCTCAGTCTTGCAGCGCTTATTGAACCTACTCCGCTCCGCGCACTTTTCCTGGAGAAGCGAGAAGCACTTTTCTGGCATCCAGGCCTCGCACTGCCGAACAGTCGCCTGCAGGTGTCGCCGCTCAAGGATTGCGTGACCCTGGTCGATCCTACTAGCCCATACTCATTCCTCAACTATTTGGCACTGCATGGTCGGCTCTACAGCTTTGTCAACAAGCGCAATGCTTCCACGTCCCGGCAGGAGTTCATTGATTATTACCGGTGGGTCGCAGGGCGACTCAATACGCTCCGCTTCTCGGAGGACGTCACGAATGTTGTTCCGTTTAGGGACGGCTACCGCATCAGCACGGCTAGAACCACATATTTGGCGCGCGCTGTTGTTGTGGGAGTTGGCGTAGAGCCAAAGATCCCTCCCTGCGCCAGACCTTTGCTATGTGACACTGTCTACCATGCAGCCGACTATCTCGAGCGGCAGCTTCCGCACGCAGACGAGCATGTGCTCGTTGTGGGAGGTGGTCAGAGCGGGGCTGAGATTATTGAGGACATGCTTACTCGTTCTTTATCCACCCAAATCACGTGGGCAACGTCGCGTTCAAACTTGTTCTCCATCGACGACAACAGCTTTGTGAATGAGGCTTACACACCCTCGTATAGCCGTCGCTTTCACGCTCTACCGCTTCAGCAGCGTCGGGACCTGGTCGAGGGCGAAATGCTTACGAGCGATGGTATTTCGGTTGATTTGTGCAATCGCCTATATGAAATGCTGTACGATCGGAACGTGGATGGCACGCTGGTCGACCGTTTTCGTGTGTTGTCCAGCGTAGTCGTGAAAGACATCACGTCCCACGAAAAGCGCTGGCGAGTAGATCTAGATGAGATCACAACGCAGCGAAATAGCTGCATACTCGTCGATCGTATAGTGCTTGCTACAGGCTTCCAGCCGCGTACGCCGCCCTTCCTGGAGGGGCTTCTCGAGGGTGCGTGTATGGAAGATGGCCTGCCCGTACTCGGCCCGGACTACGCAGTCCGCTTCGGTCGGCATATGCCAGGACCAATTTATCTACAAAATCAAAGCCGGGTGCAGCACGGATTGCAGAGTGCCAATCTATCTTTGGTGGCGTACCGCAACAGCCAAATTATTAATAGCCTCCTCGGCAGACCGTTCTATTTGAATACATCCGACAGGCAGATGATTGAGGTTTGCGCACCTTCAGACACGTCTGAGCGAGACACCGGTGTGGTTGCGATGCGACCAACCCGACGGGTATTGGGTAGCACATGAACGGCGGCTCAACCTCTCCGCTCCAGGGCCGGTTTGTGGATGGAACGGCCAAGCCCGCCGACCAGCTTTCAGGCACGCTCGACTACCGCGCCTTTGCGCCGTTTTTGATTGCCTCCATTGTCATTGCAGCAGCTTACGGCACTAGCTTTCTATTGCCGGACTACATGGATGCGCTCGAAACGGATAGTGGAGCCGCGGGTCTTATTATTTCCAGCGGCATGGCTACGACCCTTGTTTCCTGTTGCCTGGCTGGGTGGCTGGCAAAGCAGATAGGCCTATTACCCACGTTGACTGTCGCATCGCTCATTATGGCGGTAGCCATGCTGGCCTTTGCCGGCGCTGCCTTCGATACGCGAGCGGCGTACGTTGGAGGACTACTGGTGGGCGCTGCTTGGTCAGTGTTCTTCATTCTGGCGCCGCTGCAGATCATTCGTTATCTACGGCCCTCGGCACGTATTCAGTATTTGACGGTCCTATCCGGATCACAAATGGCTGGGCTCGGCCTAGCGGCTCCACTTGGTCACTTGCTTGCGAAATACACTGGTTCGTTGGCCACGATTTTTGTGGTGCTTGCGACTGCGTGCGTGATTGCTGCCGCCTGCGTAGACCTGACAAGACGCGCGATGTCAAAGCTATCGGCACTGGCTATGCCGGATATTGCGATTACAATTGCCGCCACTACGGCACTGCTTCAGCAGGGCACAGCGCTCCCGATCGCCATGATTGCGATTTCAGCCTGCATGTTCGCGGGGCTGTCCACATATCAGAGCGCGTACTCTGCATCACGTCACTTGAATTCCGATCTGTTCTTTCTCGTTTTTACTGCTGCAAGCGTGGTACTACGCTTTTCAGTCGCTCACCTCATCGGCGGCCTGCCGTTACGCCGACTGGCGCTCACGCTCATCCTACTGACTGCTGCGTCTCTGGTGCTGTTCGTTCTCAATGCTGGCAGCACCTCACTCTATATTGCGGCCACAGTGCTGTTTGCCGTCGGCTATGGGTTAAGTTATTCAACCTTGAACACGATAGCCGTCAATCTTGCCGGCGAGCACGGCGTCTCGGTACCCACTACCTCGCAGATCTTTACCCTCGCATACTTCCTCGGGCTCTTCGGCTTTCCTATGGTCGGAGGGCAGTTGGTCCGTGGATTCGGCCTTGACGTGATGTTGCTGAGCCTATTGGGCGCGACCGCTCTTAATGCGGTGCTAGCAACCCGTCTCGGGCAAAGGGCAACTGATCCGCCTCATCTTAGGAAGAGAGCTCACACATGCTGACTGAGGCACAACAATCAAAATGGCATAAGGATGGATATCTTCGATTGGAAAGGTTCTTCGATCCAGCCACGCGCGACAAGATTTCTCGTTACGTTGAGGAAGTTGCACGTTGGGATGTAAGCTCCGACAAGTGGATGTTGTGGTTCGAGAAGACGAGTGACAGCCGGAAGATTATCTCCAAGGCCGAGAACTTCTTAGACTACCATGTCCCTCTACGGGAGGCGCTCCTGGCCGATGGCCGCATTCGTACAGCGGTCGAGACACTCTTGAATGAGAAGACACGGATGTTGAAGGAACTTATGATCTTCAAGTATGCGGACAGCGGCGGATACCGCCCCCATCAGGACATCTATCATGTGCCGCACAAGATACCCGACCGCATCGTTCACGCAATTGCATCCATCGCGGTGGACGACTCCGACCCTGGTAACGGTGGGCTCTTCTTCACGCCAGCTCGCCATAAGGAAGGAATGTTTCCGATGGATGCCGGCGGCGTGATTCACCCGGAGATCGCGGCAACCTTCACATGGGAGCCGGTGCGATTGAAAGCTGGTGATCTTTTCATTTTCGACGATTATGCGCCCCATTACTCCTTGCCAAACAAGAGTGATCGGTCGCGGCGTGCGATTCACTTGGTATTCCAGCGCGCATCCACTGGGGGGCCGACACGCACCGAATACAACTGCATGAAGCGCGCCTACAACCCACCAGAGGAAGCGGTGGCCGATCTCGAAAACCTAAAGCGTCCCAATGGCATATTCTATCGCGACTGATAGCCACCTTCGAGGAAGACCAACGTGTACACGAGGCAGCTCGATCATTCTCTGATGAGATCGGAATACGGAGTTCTGGTCTGGCGCCTTTTGGAGCATCTGCCGGAGGGGCTCAGCCCAGCATTTGGCGCTTCAGTCGTGGAGCTCGCTCCAGGCGATGCGGTCGACCCGCACGATCATCAGGAGCACGAGCTGTGGCTGCTGATCTCTGGTCGCGGAGAGTTCGAAGTCGACGGCCAGGTCCGTAATGTTAGCGAAGCGACCTTATGCTACATGTCGCCCCATCAGACGCACACTATCCGCAATATCAGCCAAGACGGCGCTCTCACGTTCATCTCGATCTGGTGGGATTGACGTGCGCACTTATTTCGTCTGCCCTGCGCCACCTTGCCCTAACGGCAAACTACATCTGGGCCACATCGGCGGCGTGTATTTACTCGCTGATATCTTCGTCCGCTTCCAACGCATGACCGGCCATCGGGCCTATTACATCACCGGCTCAGACGAGCACGGCACACATACGATCGAAACGGCACGAAAGCTCGGCCGATCCTTTAGCGAGGTCGCAGAACAATACGTTCACGAGATCTTAGAGTGTTTGCGTGCCGTGCAAATTACGCCTGATGTGTTCGTGCGCACATCTAGCGAGACTCACAAGGAAAATGCGCTAGCGATATTCCGCGAGCTGCAAGAAGCCGGCTACGTCGACATACGGCAGGGCGTCCAACTGTATTGCGAACGTTGCGATGAGCTCGTTGCGGACTCGCTCGCAGCTGGCCGTTGCCCGGCCTGCTCATCGCCCTGCGACAGCAATCTGTGTGAGAACTGCGGGCTGGCTGTCCAGCATGGCACAATTCGTGATGCACGTCACGTCACCTGCGGCCGTAATCTTGTGCTAAGAGCCATCAAGCAGGCCGTGTTCGACATGCCACGTCTCGCTCAGCAGCTGCACGACGCCATTGGAGAAAGCGCGTGGTCCGAGCCGATGCGCGCCAAGGCGCGCGCTTGGCTACACCGGGAGGTGCGCGGCTTGCCGATGACCCGCCATTTTAGGCACGGAGTTGAGGTAAAACAGCCTGACTCTCTGACCGGCCAAACGCTGCTTACATGGTTTGAGGGCCTCTGGTGCTTCGACACCGGAATTCGCGAGCAATGCGCCCGCTTAGGTCTGGACGCAAACGCGACGTTGCACGACCAGAACAGCGAGCTTTTCTTCTTCATGGGGCAAGATAATCGCTTCTATTACACGCTAGGTGTGGCCGGCGCTCTGCTCGCGCGCGGCTACCCAATTCCAAAAAATCACTCCGTCCAGGATTTCTACAAGCTGAAAGGCGAGAAGTTTTCCACCAGTCGTGATCATGCTCTTTGGGCCGATGAAGTGGCGCGTGACGTGGGGCCAAACGTACTCCGTTATGCACTGGCGCGAGTGGCCAAGCCCTTTGGAACCGACGCAAACGATTTTGATCTCGACGGACTCATATCGGCAGCGTCCCGCATTCGGGTCTGGGAAGATGCGTTACGGCGGTGTGCAGAAAGCGCGCGTACAGTAGAGAGCACCGAACTCTCCCCGAATTTCCGCCGCTTCGCTGAAGATTATGCCGATGCGGTGACCGCACTGCGTTTTTGGGATGCGCTTGATATCATCGACAAGTGCTTCGAGTTAGGCGGCTTTGCACATGCAGACGATTGGACATGGAATGCTGCGCAGATCTCGTTGTTCCTAAGCCTACTCTATCCCGTTGTACCTGAGTTGGCGATGGGCTACGGCCAGCACTACTTTGGTGGTGCGTGGCGGCCCTCCCTCGAGACTTCGAGCGCAGCAGCTCAACCAAAGACGTCGGTGGACTTTCCCCGTTTCAGCGCGCCAATACCGGAAAGCTTCGTCGCAGAGTACAATAAGCGCTTTGGCAAAGAACAGATTTCGCAATCACGACGATCGGAATGACGAAGCCATGAATTCCCGCACCTCACAACGCAGCGCTATCGCTCAGGGTTTCGAGCCGTTCGACTTCTCAACCGCGAAGCATGGTATCAATTTCAGCTACGGGCTGGCCGACCCGGTGATGTTTGCAGAACTGCCGTGGCCAGGCGCGTTTGACGGAGGTACAGGTGTGGCTCTCGCCAATTTGCCCCAGTATACGGATGCGGCGGGTTTACCCGAACTCCGTACAAAGCTCGCGCTGAGGTACGGTGTGCGGCATGACCAAATCATGGTTACGAGTGGAGCTTCACAGGCCTTACAATTGCTTGCCGATGGCTGGATTGACCCCGGTGACGTGGTCCTGACGGAGGACCCCTCCTACTTGGGTGCACTGCGTACGTTTTCGATCGCGGGTGCAACCGTGGTCCAGCTAGGTCTGGCCGCAGAGGGAGTGGATCTGAACGAAGTGGAGGCAGTGCTGCAGGCCATTGCCCGTGTAAAGCTTTTCTACACGATGCCAGCATTTCATAATCCAACCGGGCGCCAGATGTCGTGCGACCATGCGGCCAAATTGGCGGCACTGCTAGCCCGCAGTGGCGCTCTCTTGGTGCAGGATCTTGTCTATGCTGAGTTGCCCTATAACGGTCCAGTGCATTGGTTGGCACCGGGCGACAACGTGATCAATGTCCATAGCGTCTCAAAAGTTGCCGGGCCCGGACTACGGGTAGGCTGGGTGCTTGCGGAGTCGGACATTATCAACAGGCTTGCGCACCTCAAACGCGACGGCGGCGTAAGTCCGGTTCTAAGCAATGTCGTTTTGGGTTTGTTGCAATCGAGCGCTCTTGACTCGCACATAACACGCTTGCGCGAGCACTACCGAGCGAAGCGAGACGGCGTACATAAGTTATTGCAGCGCACCCGGTTTTGCGAGCCGGACTATAGTGCGCCAAGCGGGGGCTTCTCGTTCTGGGTACGGCTTACCGCGGGTACGGATCCGGAGAGGTTTATTGACGCTGCAAGCCGCGAGCACGACGTGCACCTTACAAATGGTCGGAACTATGGCCCACGAAGTGGCGGTCACATCCGCCTGTGTTTCAGCTATCTTCCAATATCTCTCATTGAGCAGGGGCTGGAGCGCTTAGGTAATTTGCATACTAAACTCTAGATGCATGTGGTATGTTTCAGCAGAGTTTCCCCATCTGACGCGGGGTCGCACCTCCAGCTCCAAGCGCCGACACTTCTGACGAGCGGGCTTACGCGGACACGCGAGTCGCTGTCCTGCTTTGTTGCCCGCCGGCAAGGTCGCCTTGGTGCGCTCTAATCGACCCTCCCATCACTCGTCCGAAGCTCGAAGAAATGTTCGAGCTATAAGGGGGCGTCGTTCCCACGCACTGGAAGCATAAGTATACGATCCCGATTTGGAGCAAGAACGGCTCGCGACGAGCCGCTTACTGAAGAGCCGGTCAGGGGCGTCCCATACCACAATCAGTGCAGCGCGAATGGAAGCTCCATACGTCCGGCTTGGCCGCCGCGGTACGGCCGATCCCGATGCCCGTCCACTGACAGTGGTCGGATCGCGTGCTTACGATCTCATCTTGACGGTGCAAAGCTCGTCCAGGATTCATCTCTTATCGCGCCGACCGATGACGCTCGGCCAGGGCTGATGTGATCTCGCACTTTGCGCGCATGCTGATCGTCCCTGCCGTAACGGCCACACCCGTGCGTGCACCTGCGGCGCCGCCGGATGCCGTTTGCGATCCAAAAAATGATGAGTCGTCGGCTCCCATGCCGCCGCAAGACTTCATCGGCCGGGAGGAGGGCGGGTCCTGAAGCCCAAGAAGCCCAGTGACGATCAAGAGCCGCGGGGCCATTTCGTTCTGCAGATGTCGCGATGCATTGCCTCACGAAGCGACGGCCTCGTCAGCTTCTGGAAAGCCTATCCGCAATAGGATCAGCTCAATTGATGTCTTGGACGTGAGGCTAGCGTGGACCCGTACAATTCCGATCCATTCAATCCAACAGCTTGGTCCCAGGTGCAACACGCCATGTTGGAAGAGGACCAGGGGGGCCATGCCAGCCAAGAGGGTTTTGAGCAGCACTTGGCCGAGGCGCGCCCGCCAGATCCGGGTCCTGTCTCCGGTGGCGGCCGCAGCGGCCGCAACTACCATCCCCATCTCTCTGCAGAACATCGGGACATTATCGACAAAGCGATTGCCCAATATGTGGCTCAGAAAAACCCACAACGGAAGACGGTTAACCGCTATACGCAGGCGCTTCGCCGACTTGGAAATGATCTTGGCGCTAATCGAATTACGATTGATTTGGGGGACCACCAGTCCCTGGTCCGTTACGTCAAGACTTACTTCCCGAAGGACGAAGACATGAAGAAAGGGTTGGGTGTCCTTCGTGCGTATCATGATCCGAGCTATGTAACTTCTGGCGGGCGGCCGCGCACGATCCCTTCAGCGGAAGACGCGCCCCTCTCAGAGCGGCTTAGTGCCAGTGGCATGAAGCCGGGCAGTGCTGCTCGTCATGATCGTAGTCTTCGCAGATTTTCTAACGCGCTTAATCTTGCGGGCTACTCGATATCCGGGCTAGACCACGCTACGCGCATTGAATTCGCTCAGAAGTTGTTCCCAAAGGATGAGCATCTTTTGTTCGCGTTGGGCAAGGTGCGCGATGACGAGGACGTTTCCGGCGCGGGTGCGTCTCGGGAGCCCAGCGGTTATGCTGTCCCGTCGCCCACATCGCATCTTTATCCCGATGACGCCCGCATCATTGATGGCCTGGAAAAGGCAGAGCTGAGCATGCTCAAACCCGAGGATACTAGCCGGAAAAAAGTTGCTCAAAATCTGGCCCGCAACCAACGAAGATTCGGTGCTTGGCTCCAAAGGGAGGGGCGGGGGAGCATAGTGAGCCGACTCACCGGCACCAGTGAGCAGCAAAAGTCGTTGAACGACGATTACAAGGACTTTAAAAAATCCAGTCGAAGCGCGGACATGGGCTTCGATCGTGTTCGGAACTATTTATTAATCGTCGAGGCGAACGCTGCGCTGGGCGTCTCCCCTGAACAGGCAGGCGGGGAGCCGCGGCGCGGCGGGTCGAACTCAACGTGGTCGCCGCACCTGCCGCATGATTTTGAGGGGCCGGCGGCGGAAGCGGTGCCAGATGGGTCGTCGGCGATCTACCAAGGTCTCGACTCCTTCGTTGATCTGCCATACACGCCGCAGGCGGTGAGAGACGATGCTCAGTCCGCGCCGGTGAGTGGGGCAGCCGCCAGACCGCCTCTCTTCAACGGACCATCGGACGCGCCTGCTCAATCGTCGGACATTTTCCGCGGTCTTCAGTCTTTCGTTGATCTGCCGTACACACCGCAGCAGATGCGAGACGATGCTCAGTCGCGGGCGGTGAGTGGGGCTGCCGCCAAACCGCCGCTCTCCACCGGACCATCGGACGCGCCAGCTCAGTCCTCAGACATGTACCGCGGTCTCAACTCTTTCGTTGATCTGCCGTACACACCGCAGCAGATGCGAGATGATGCTCAGTCGGCGCCGGTGGGTTCGGCTGCCGCCAGACCGCCGCTCTTCACCGCACCATCAGACGTGCCAGCTCAGTCGTCAGACATCTACCGCGGTCTCAACTCTTTCGTTGATCTTCCGTACACACCGCAGCAGATGCGAGATGATGCTCAGTCAGCGCCGATGGGTGGGGCTGGTGCCAGACCGCCGCTCTTCACCGGACCATCAGACGCGCCAGCTCAGTCGTCAGACATATTCCGCGGTCTCGACTCTTTCGTTGATCTGCCGTACACACCGCAGCAGATGCGAGATGATGCTCAGTCAGCGCCGGTGGGTTCGGCTGCCAGACCGCCGCTCTTCACCGAACCATCAGACGCGCCAGCTCAGTCGTCCGACATCTACCGCGGTCTCAACTCTTTCGTTGATCTGCCGTACACACCGCAGCAGATGCGAGATGATGCTCAGTCAGCGCCGGTGGGTTCGGCTGCCAGACCGCCGCTCTTCACCGAACCATCAGATGCGCTAGCTCAGTCGTCCGACATCTACCGCGGTCTCGACTCTTTCGTTGATCTGCCGTACACACCGCAGCAGATGCGAGACGATGCTCAGTCAGCGCAGGTGCTCAGCCCTGCCGGTGAACCCACGTTCTTCGTCGGGCGGTCGGGCGTACTTCAAGAGCTTGAGCACATCGGATACCGAATCCACGAGGATCGGCAGGATGGCTCCCAGCCGGTGTCGGATTTATTACTCGATGTCCTGAACAACATCGGGGTCCTGCCGGCCAAGTTCAGCGGCCCAGCCCAAGTCCCCATCAGCGGTGAGACCTACTCGATCACATTGGGACCGCGAGGACGCTCCGGTGCGCAATTCATCGATCATCCTCGCCCGTCTCCTGTCCCGGGTGCTCAGATCGCCCCCTTGGCTACCGTTGCCTCTTCCCGCCACCGCAGCGGACCCGTGTTGGGGCCCACGCAGTGGCTGGGTGACAAGCATATCCAGTGGGACTATCAGCTCCTGGCGCAGGAGTTGCAGCAGAACAATCCAGATCTCGCCGCCCGGACGCGGTTCGTGGATCCCCTGATAGCCCAAATGTTGCGATCTCCCTCCAAGGAAGTCGCCGAACGAGCATTAGGGTGGGTTCGCCATGATACAGCCGACTTCCTATTCTTGCCGGTAAGCGATGCCAGCGCTACGGATAGACATCAGCGCGGAAGTCACTGGTCGCTGCTGCTGGTTGATCGTCGCGATCGTGATCGGCCGGTCGCGTATCACTATGACTCTACCCAGGGATACAATGACAGGCCCGCAGCGGAGATCGCAGGACGGCTCGACGCTTACGTGCAACAGGCCCCGATAAGACAGCAGCAGAACGGTTACGACTGCGGCGTCTTTGTCGTGGACGGCACCCGGGAACTGGTTAGGCGATTGGCAGCAAGACGACCGGACCTGAACCTCAACAATCTTGTCATCAGTCGGCAGGATCTGCGGGATCGACTAGGCGCTGATGTCGGCTTCAACTGAACAGGTTGCGCGACCGAGTGAAATGCTGTTCTGCATGATCGAAGATCCGGCAATCCGTGTGTTTGCAGAGCATCATAGTGTCTCACGTGAGGAGCTGAGTACGCACGACGAAGACCGCCTGATTGACGCATGCGCGCGGGCACAGCGAGCTCTATGATTGGCCGGGTGAAGGTCAGTGGCGTGCTGACCCGGCGGGCTTGTCGGTCTGGCGCAGGAGCTTCCATTCCAAGGCCAGCAGTTCGTGCAGGCGCGACGCGGGACGATCGGCGAGCGGGGACAGGACCTTGGGGAGCCCTTGGGGAGCCAGCCCTTGGGATCAACGTGGTTGGGCGACGGGTCGTGATCATTGTCAGCATGATGGCGGCACGGTCGGCGCCACGCTCGCTACCAGCGAAGGTCTAGTTGTGCCTTCCCTGCCACTCAATGCGCGCTCAGCGCATTGGTCAAGCAGATCTTGCCATCATCGAGGAAGCGGGCGAAGTCGTCCCAGCGCTTGGGCATGTAGTTCATAGGCTTCAGGACGTCGGAGGGAGCGCGGGAGGGGTTCGCGCTCGCGCAACAACCAGGCGTGCATGTCCTCGAGAAGCGGCTTGCTTTTTCGTCTGCGCTGCGCGCGGACGTAAATCGAGGGGCAAAGATCGAGCCGCAAGCGATCTCATCAAATGCGTTTGTGAACAGCACATCTGCGACTCTGAATTTGCGCAATCAGCGCATGCTAAGATACTTATCAGGCTCAGCTCCTGCGCCATCTCAGCAAGAGATTGGGAACTGATCGAGCGTCGTCAGATTCTGAAGTAAGTGCGAGATCAGGGGCATCTGCGGAGATCTTGCCTAGGGTAAGCTCTACAGATGTTGGGAACTCCACGTCGCGGCTACGTCATCGAAGGCACGTTCCGGCCGCGGGCCACCGCACTCTGTGCGCCAGGGATGTCGAACAAGGCTGCGCTCGCAATAACCTTTAGGCTCGAGGAGGCAGCCGCAAGAAGCTGGGTCGGTCGATGGCTGCAATTAGTTCGGCGAAACTCTTCCGTAAAGTTCGCCGCCGAATCAAGTCGTCAGAGCGCGAATTCAATCCACTGCCGCCTAGCCCGTTGGGGCATCAACATTCACCGATGGTTCTTTAGCCCACGATAAGTCACACGTCGGATCGAAAAACAAGTAATTGCAAGTCAGTTCTTCACCAGGTTGTACGTCACGCGCGGTTAAAATTCGGCAATGATCGTCCTGATATGTGTTTGGCTGACTGCTGTGGTTCATGAAGCGGGCATTGTCAGCATTGTACTCTATAACACCATCATTAGACTTGTAGTCTCTTGGATAGGCATGCTTATCAAGTAGAGCTCGAAATGTTGGAGCTAGAGCTTCGTACTGCTCAGGCGTCACCGCGATGTCAACGATTGGGTTGTGAATCCAAATCAGCGAACCTTTGGGCAAAAGGGCAGCGGAGAAAAGTCCAATACCGCCAAACTGGTCTGGCTTTAAAACAGTTTCGATAATCAACATTGAAGAAGTCTCCCTAACACGCGGCAAACTAACTGACTTGAGCCCCGAAATCTCCTGCACAAATCGGTAGGGTCGTCTAATCGCGCCTCCGTCCCAAATTGGATTTTTTCGCATTCGTTGCGGCAGCCGCTGACGGATCGCCTTTCGCGGTACCGCCATCTTGGCGGTGCTAAAAGGGGGCTGCAAGTCAGTGGGATTGCGAGCAAAGATCCGCGTCGATCAAGGCGGCGAGTTCATGTCGTGCGATCGTGACCGGTAGGACAAGGGCGTTGGCAGCAGCGTCGAGATAGCACTGTGTGACGGAACACGTCGGCTGGGCTAAGCGATGAAGATCGCGCACGGTATCCCGGACCATTGCGGACCCCTGAGATATGTACTGAAAGGCTCGAGGCGGATCGACGAGGTGCTGGGCAGCGCCTCGTTGGCCAGAGGAGCTTTCTGCGGAACGCCACGACCAGGATGTGCATCTGGGACTGATGGACGACCACACCCATCTGCAGCCAGCTAAGCTCAGTCCGACGCGTGTTCGATGGGGGCAGGAAGCAGCCTCTTTACTCCGACGATGCTTTCCTGTCTTGGGGCCGCGGCCCCAATCAATGGCAATGCTGTAAAACGCAACGGCGATAACACCGTAGGTGTTCTTCGCAGCTTTGGCGTTCGGAAGATCAAAGAAGATCGCTGTGCGGCTCAACGAGGAGCCGCACAGCGATGATTCGCGCAAGTTAATCGGGCGGGTAGCGCTCACCCGGGCCCCCCGGAACCGCGCCAAGCTCGCTGGAGCAAGCTACGCTAGCTTAGCAAGTCCAATACCGGAGCTATGTGGTCGGGTTCCTAATTCTTAGCGTGGGGATTGTCTCTCGGCATCTACATTGCTTGTGCCATGGATGAGCCGAACGTCATTGGGGCCTCCAGGCCCCAAGAGGGCGGTGTAACGCTCGCCGCGAATGTCGTAGTTTATTGCCGGCTGCGCCTCGTTCGGCACGTGGCCCCAGCGGCGGAGCTTCGAGAGCATCGTGTCCGGGGCTGGTTGGTCGCCGTGCGAAAAATTCTCGGGAACGGCGAATGATGCAGCATAAATCTCGCGGGGCGCAGGGGACGTCCTCTCAGCCCTGGAGGAGGACGCCGGAGCGGCTTGCTCCATCGAGCGTCCAAGCCGCGATGATGAGGCTCGATTCGCTGGCTGCGCGCTGGGCTGCGTACCGTTTTCCAGTCGAAATTGAGGAATGGCAGCGCCTGACGGCCTTATCGTTGCCGCGGGCACGAACAGCGCCGTGTAGCGGTCATTGTGAACGATAAAACTGTTGGGTCGGCTGTCATGGCTCGGCGGGACGTTGCTACGGTCAAGCGCAGCGGACGCGTGCTGGTAGCCCTGCCGGAAATTGAAGGGAATGACGGCCGGTTCTGAACCCATGCCGTGGTGATGACCCTCGGTTGGCTCGAGAGACGCCGATGGGCCGGCGTTTCCCACCATAGCCCACAGTAGATCCTGATCGTAGCCTTCAGGAAGGACGAGCCGATCGCTGGCCTGAAACGGTGCGCCAGCGTCTTCCATCGGCTCGCGAACGACTGAACTGCCGGGCTCGCTCACCTGGCGTTCGATAGCATCCCCTTCCGTATGGCTTAGTGTTCTTTGCCGCTTCGCAGGCCTCAACTCCCCGGTGTAATCCTCACCCGTGAGGACCTCGTGACTTGAAGAGGGAGAGCTCCCGGTCAGCTCGTTCCGAGCCGGTTGGTAGCCGTCGCTCCAGTTGAACTGGCGAACGGCTTTTCCGCGATCCGGTCCCTGGTGATCGCGCACGGTTGGGAGAGCCGCCGTCAGGGCGGGTTCGCCCATCATCCCCCGCAGCGGGTTCTGATCGTGCCCTTCCGCAGGTAGCTCTTTCGGCCAAGTCCAAGCTTCCCGCGGCGCGCTGTGCCAGGCAGCGGTGTCCCCGAGGTGTCTGGTGAGGGCGTCTTCGGGATGAGGACCGTGGGCCCCCTGGTGCCCAAGTTCCAAGGCCTCGATGAGGCTACGCTCTTCCTCAGACAGAGGAAAATAGTAGGGATCTGAAGGAGCAGGAATCTCTGCAACGGCAGGGGCATCAAGCTGCGGCACTCCATCCAAGTACGGCTCAAACTCCGCTTGCTGCTCTTGCGGTTGTGACGCTGCGGCGTGGTCACGGTCGGATGGGTTGATGGTGTTAAATGGGTCCATTTCAACTCCAGGTCTTTGAGCGATTCGCAATGCCGAGCCGATAGTGACGCTCTCTCTCGTTCTATTGAGATCAGCTGTCGAAAAGCTGACGCGTTTAGAGACTTACAGATTGCGATCTCAGATCAATCATTTCGCCGCTCTTGACCACGACTCGTGACGGAACCGAGCAGGCAGCATGGCTTTGCGTCTTCGGGACGAGCACAATCGCGTCGGCACTCTGACGCCGCGACGATCTCGGCAACTGATTGTGGTTCTTCAGTCAACGCAGCGTTTCGACGCCCCCCATCAGCTTGCACCATCAATCTTACGGCTTGTGGCGACAACGCTTCCTTGGCTCGCGCTCGTGTGCTGCACCGCGGCGGATGCTCTCGATTGGATTGCAGTTCTCAGCTGGCTCTGGTGCTCGGCGGGAAAGTCATAGAAAGCCAATGGGCTCTAGATTGGCCATCCTTGTCCGGTAATAAAGTCACGCGCATGTTTGGCGCGGCT
Organism: Bradyrhizobium sp. CCBAU 11430; assembly: GCF_028128855.1. Classification (NCBI taxonomy): domain Bacteria; kingdom Pseudomonadati; phylum Pseudomonadota; class Alphaproteobacteria; order Hyphomicrobiales; family Nitrobacteraceae; genus Bradyrhizobium; species Bradyrhizobium sp. CCBAU 11430. The sequence continues at coordinate 18,873 of NZ_LBJV01000036.1, read as the reverse complement.
TTCGGCGAAGGTATCAAGTGCATGCTCCGCGACCGCCCCGGCTTGGCGCCATTGAAATCCTGCATAGCCTTCTTGCCACTCCAAACCAGTTCGCGATTTCGTTGAGCATGCTGACGGTCTTGTGCTACCGGCGCTCGTATTCCCCCCTGCGATTGGTCATTCAGGCCCGAAATCATCGAAGGCGAAAGGTTCGGTGCATCCCCTCCAGCAGGGCCGAGAGCGCCTCCTGGATCGCCTGTCGACATAGCGCGCAGCTAAGGGGGGGGCAGCAGAGGATCGAGGCTCCTAGTTCGCCGCGCTCAGACTGGCAAAATCATCGAGGTGAAGCCGATCCAACGCGAGCCGCTCGCGCGCCGGTCCTCACCTTGAGTGAGCCTGGCAATCTCGATTGCGCCGATATCCGTTGCGATGTTGCGCGCCGGGCCATGGCCGTGCCGCACGGCCCGGCGCGACCATCCGCGCCGGCTTCAGCTCGCTAGCGTCTCCGAAACGCGGCAATTCCGTCTGGACGCTCGGACGAACAGATCATGCGCTATGTTGCGGAGAATTTGTAGCAGTGCATGATCAACCGCAGACGGCTGACCAAAGGGCAGGATTTTGATCGCCCCGTTCGGGCCGCATCAGCTCCTTGAAGAAGTTCTCGCAGGTTCGCCATCCGCCCTGGATACGCTGACTCTTCGAGCGCGTTATCACCCAGATTGCAGCGAAGCTCCCGCTTTCTTCGTATTCACCCGCCGGTTCCGTTCAAGACCTCTATGTGCAGAACCCGACAGCAAATGGCAGTTGAGTCGATCTGAATCGCAAAGAGATGCTTGCCTGAACCAAGCTCGCAGTCCTGGCACGTCGATTGCTAAGAACCGCCTGCTACATCATGCCACTAACCAGACGCAAAGCCCGAGACAGATCCAACTCGCCGTCCAAACCAATTCTCTAGCAGACAAGCGGCGCTGTTAACTACCGCTCCGCTAACGGAGCCAGTCATGCTGATCGACGCCTCCAGAATCTTCGATTCCATTCGCATCAACAAGAAGGAAGCGCGGGAGCGCCAGACCGCGGCGCTATGTGAATGGCCTGGTTGCCAGAACAAGGCTACCCATCCCGCGCCCAAGGGCCGCGACAACGCGCGCGAATACTGGCACTTCTGCATCGACCATGTTCGCGAATACAATGAGTCCTACAATTTCTTCTCGGGAATGGACCCGGAAGCGGTCGCGCGCTACCAGAACGAGGCGTTGACGGGCCATCGCCCGACCTGGAAGATGGGCGAGAACATCAGCACCGGCAAAATGGCCGGCAGCGCGGCCGATTTCGAGGATGACTGGCATGCCTTCTGCACGCAACTCGAGCTGAACGGACGCGCCGGTGCCCGCCCCCGCGCGGAGACCAAGCCTGAGGCGCGCAAGATTTTAAATGCCGAGCGGAAAGCGTTGCAGGTGATGGGCCTGAATTCCAATGCGACGCTCGGCGATATCAAGGCGAAGTACAAGGCGATGGTTAAGCAGCACCATCCCGATGCCAATGGCGGCGACCGCTCTACGGAGGATCGCCTGGTCGAGATCATCAAGGCCTACCATTACCTGAAGAACGTGGTGCGCGAGAGCTAGGCCGGCCACGATTTGAACGGCTTCACCCCACTCGCCGCTACGTAGCCCTTCATCGTGTGAAGGCTGCATCCGAGCTGGCGTGTAATCCGCTTCAGACCGCGACGCCTACGCCGGCGAGGCGCAGCATCTTCGCCGCGTCAGCCGGAGTCCAAGCGCGCCCCGGATCAATTCACGACGAGCCTTCCGTGATGCTTTCCTCTTTCATTCGCTCGCTTCGCGGCTTTGCAAGGAGAAGGCAAGTCCTTGCGACGCCGAAGGGGCGGTTCGCAAAGGCGCGCCACAGCGAAACGCCGAAAGCGCCGGTCCTCGTCTGCTCAAAGACGCCGCTAGACCAACCTGCTGCTCCGCTGCTCGAATTCAAGGATGGAAAGGCCCTTACTCGATTTGGCTTGCGCCTTAGGACCCACTCACAGGCAGCGCTCATCCGCGCTTCGCGTCAATGCAGGTGAGGCAAGCGGCCTTTCTTGATTTATATCAATTCGATGTCGCGCCTGAGACGTTGTCGCATGTTCGACGTATGTCGCATCCGCTCGAAACACCTCAGATGAGACCGTCTTTCTCTGAGTGCCTCTCTCTTAAGGGGCATTTTGCCAAATCGGAAGGTGGTACGAGAATTGCTGTGCCCACCATGCTGGTTCTTGGAAGTCCTGAGGATCGCATGCACGCTGTCGTCCTTATCAAGCAGCTGGTTGTCAATGTCCGCGAGTGGCGGCCTAACATGCGCAAGCGCCTGAGAGGGGCTGCACCGGTCCGTGACCTGAGGTGTGCCGAGCTGCGGGAAGAGTTCCGTGCCGAGCGCACTTCTTTACGTCGGCGCTCGAGACGTCGGTGTGTTCTTACGAGAAGTTCTGACCTTGTCCGCCGCAACCGTTGCAGCATCATTTGCCAGCCATTCTTTCGAGAGTCTGGATACGCATGCGAGGATTCGGCAGCTCGGACAGCAACCGGACCGGCGGGCAACAACGAAGACAGCTCCGCGTTGGCTCAACCTGCGGGCGGCGCGCATCGGTTTGCTCCTATCTGTTCGGTGCGCGCCGGGACCGGGTCAAACATTTGGGACCCGGCGCTTTCCTTCGCGCGCGCGTCCAGCTGCAAGAAGCAGAGCCAACATCTGTACAAGTAAAATGGGAAATGGAAATGGATGACCAATCGCACGGCGCAATGCCACTCTCCTCAATCAGACGGGAAAGCCGCGGGCCAGACCTATTCAGCTTCGTCGAATGTGCTACACAGACCAGATCAATCAAAGCGCTGTTCGATCTTCTTGTAAATTGCGCGAGCAATGAAGGCTTTAATAAAGTCGCGTACGGAGCACTCACCTGCTCGAATGAGCGTCGTCTGCTGGACTATCTGCCGCCGCCGCCAACTATAAACTTCCCGTCTGATTGGTGCCAACGCTATGCTGAGCAAGAGTATCGAGCGATCGACCCGGTAGTCCGGCGGACAGCAATGCTGCCAAGGCCCTTTCTTTGGGATGAACTAACCCGTCGATATGAACTGCAGCCCCGTGAGCTGCGCGTCTTACGCGAGGCCAGAGAAGCAGGTCTTAAGCATGGCATAAGCGTGCCATTGTTTGGATCGCAAGGCCGATTGGCTTTCGTTTCGTTTGCCTCTCCCTTCGACGATGCCGATCCACGGGATCGCATGGCTCATCTCACGACATTGGCGTTGGCATTTCACAGCGCTGTCGCGCAGATTACACAGCCGCTTGATGAAGATTGCGAGACGGACATTCCGCTAACAGAGCGAGAAATAGAGTGCCTATACTGGGTCGCAGAAGGAAAGTCAGCCTGGGTAATCGGGAGAATTGTCAAGGTCAGCGAGAATACCGTCAACTTTCACATGAAGAACGTCGTCAGAAAGCTAGGGGCGGCGAACCGGACAAATGCTGTACACAAAGCAACCCGACGCCGCCTGATTTAACTCCGCGCCCGTTCAAAGGCACGATCAAAGGCCGTCCTCGGGCGGGCTCTTCCGTTATTGCCGCCGATCGGGACAACCGATCTCAAGTGGGCTCGACGATGTACTTCAACGGAAGCGGCTCAAACCAGATAGCTGGGCAGGCAAGCGCCATCAGGCGCGCGTATGCGGTGGTCCCTCAACACGCGGTGTGGACTTGAGGCGTCGTCGTTGCATGCAAGTCTCGTTGCGCCAGACTCAATCCGCCTCTCAAGGGATCTAGTGTTGCTAAACAGGCGGCTCAACGAGACGGCGGAAGACGCCGACATGATCTTCATTCTCTCCAGCAACCGTCCCGAGGCGATCGAGACCGCGCCTGCCGTCCCGGCCTTATCGATCAGGCAATCGAGGTGCCGCTGCCTGATGCGATTCGCCGAGGCAAGGTGGTTCGCTTATGGCAGCGGCTTGCCGGTGGACGAAGCCATGTCGCGAAGCCGTGCGCTTCACCGGGGGGGGCAGCGCCGCCTTACAATTGTGGCGCGATTTCCATCAACGTGAAGCCACCTGCTCGTGCAGCGAGGTCAATCGCCTATCTAGGCATTGTGGTAAGGATTCTCCAGCGCAACGACCTTGCCGCATGTTGATCTAGCAGGAGGTGAGCAGCCCAGGACAATATTGCCGTGGCGGCCGCTGATGACAAACGGTCTGATCTTGATCCGCCGCTTGAACTTTTCGTTTGGCCGCTCAATGGTGTCAGTAACCGGTATGAGATCTGCCGGTGTCAACGTTCCGCTGCGGTGTTCTACCAGCGTGGTATATGTAGTACCATCGGCGCAGAGGCACGAATTGCGGGTCCGGCGATACAGACAATGAGCCGGGAGTTCGAGTTGAGAGCTGGCCACCTCTGCGACTCACTGCGTTGTAGCAAGAGCCCTAACTCGCACTTGTCGTCTCGCCGCAGCTCAGATGCCGATGAGACGAGTGATTGGACTCGGCATCCAGGGAAGCTTCGGCGGGATGTTTGGGGTGGCAGCAGGCTCCGCCGGCAGCACTGATATGACGCGGAGTGCGTCAAAGCGCTGGCGAGACTCTGCTGGCCAGCGATGAGGTGGTGCTCGAGGTCATAGGCAACAGCTTGGCAGTCTACGCGCGTGCGGACGCCTTTCGCCCCCGTGTGATTGTCGGCAGTCCGCTGCAAGCGAAGCAACTCGCGCAGGCTCTCGACGAACCGACAAGATCGTACCGGTCACGCCGGCCAATTTGGAGGAGAAAGGTATCCATCCTTCCCAGATCCAGATGCGTGAGAGGCCCAGAAGCGACATCGCGAATACGTTGGACCCTTCGCCAGGATAAGCCGAAGCGCAGGCACAATAGTGCCCGCTGTTGGATCTTCCGCCGAGGCCTCAGCAACTTGAGGAAGGGCCTTGTTTTTGACGCACATGGGGCAGGCGCTGCGCTAACAAGTGGCGGGCTTTAGAGCCGAACGCGACGTAATCTCGCAATCTCTTTTGGCGCGAAGCCGATCTCCGGCCAATTCAACCCGCCACCTCAACTGTTTTGACTGCCAGCCTTAGTGCCAATCCGTTTGGGCGACGTTCTTCCATGATTGGCTTCGCCGTTCGTGCCAATTCCGAGCGTGCAGCAAGGCTCTTTGTTAATGGGCTATCAGAGTGGCGGGCAGGCACCGATCCTAAGCCCAGCGCACCCTTTTCCGGTAGTCCTACGGGATGGTGTAGGATCGCGGCTACTCTCAGAAGTCACCGAAACTGCCGCGGACTGTCAAGTCCTTCATCGGAGTGACGCCAAAGTGAAACTGTCCTGTTGGTTCATGTCCTCGGGTCAAAGTGCCACCTCCTAATCTCTAGGTCTCACGGACAATGGAACTTAGCGAAGGAATTCCGCAAGTGTTTCGGTGTCCAGCTGTTGGCTGCCTTCATTAAATATCTCACCTCGCATCTACTTTTGCGCGACATCAAATACGCGTGGATCAGCTCCTGACTAGATGAGCAAAACGCGGGCCAACTTCAGTAAAGGTTCTTGCTTCATGGCGCTCACGCAGAGATTAGAGTTCCGGCAGTCGCAGTCGCTCATCATGACGCCGCAGCTGATGCAGGCGATCAAGCTGCTGCAATTGTCCAATCTCGATCTCACGACCTTCGTGGAAGAGGAGCTCGAGCGAAACCCGCTGCTCGAGCGAGCCAATGAGCATGTAGCTGGCGCCGAGGCCCCGACCGAAATCGATCAGGTCAGCGGCGAACAGCTGGCCGAGGCAGCTTCGCGGAACGCCCAGGATGCCGCGCCGACCACTTATACCGAATGGGGCGGCGGCGCCTCCGGTGACGAAGACTACAATCTCGAAGCTTTTGTCGCGGCCGAGACAACGTTGTCGGATCATCTTGCCGAGCAGCTCTCGGTCGCCTTCACCGGGCCCGCGCAGCGCATGATCGGCCAGTACCTGATCGACCTCGTCGACGAGGCCGGCTATCTGCCACCCGACCTCGGCCAGGCCGCCGAGCGTCTGGGCGCGTCGCAGGCCGAGGTCGAAAACGTCCTCGCCGTGCTGCAAAAATTCGATCCGCCCGGCGTCTGCGCGCGCTCTCTTAGCGAATGCCTGGCGATCCAGCTGCGCGAGCTCGACCGCTACGACCCCGCGATGCAGGCGCTGGTCGAGCATCTCGATCTGCTCGCCAAGCGCGACGTCGCCGCTCTTCGCAAGATCTGCGGCGTCGACGACGAAGACATCGCCGACATGATCGGCGAGATCCGCCGCCTCAATCCCAAGCCCGGCATGAAGTTCGGCTCGGCGCGCCTGCAGACCATGGTGCCCGACGTCTATGTCCGTCCGGGTCCCGACGGCGGCTGGCATGTCGAGCTCAACAGCGACACCTTGCCGCGCGTGCTGGTCAACCAGACCTATTATTCCGAGCTGTCGAAGAAGATCGGCAAGGACGGCGACAAGTCCTATTTCACCGACGCGCTGCAGAACGCGACCTGGCTCGTGCGCGCTCTCGACCAGCGCGCCCGCACCATACTGAAAGTGGCGACCGAGATCGTGCGCCAGCAGGACGGGTTCTTCACCCATGGCGTCGCGCATTTGCGCCCGCTCAATCTGAAGGCCGTCGCCGACGCCATCCAGATGCATGAATCCACGGTGTCGCGCGTCACCGCCAACAAATACATGGCGACCAACCGCGGCACGTTCGAGCTGAAATATTTCTTCACGGCCTCGATCGCCTCGGCCGACGGCGGCGAAGCGCATTCGGCGGAAGCGGTGCGTCACCACATCAAGCAGCTGATCGATTCGGAGGTGCCCTCCGCGATCCTGTCGGACGACACCATCGTGGAACGCTTGCGCGCCTCGGGCATTGATATTGCCCGCCGCACGGTCGCGAAGTACCGCGAAGCCATGCGCATTCCCTGCTCGGTGCAACGCCGCCGTGACAAGCAGTGGTCAATGATCAACAGTCGAGCATCGGCAGGAACTGGCCAGGCGTGACGGTGCACACAGTGCGACACAGTTTTGCGACCCATCTTCTAGAGTGGCCGACATTCGTGTGATCCATTGTTGGTGCGGTCTGCGCCGCAATCGGCCAGGCACTCGACGCCTCCGATGGTTTGACCGTTGCATGGGCCAGCCGACCAGGCACCGGATCTCGCTGGTCGTTGGGAAGCCGAATTCTGCGTCGACGTTCTGAGCGGCAATCGAGCTCTAGGATAGGCGAGGGGCGGCGTCATCCGAAGCCTCGAAATGCTCGGAGTCGATCCAAGCGAAGTCGGCATCGACCTCCTCGCTCTCGCGGCGATGGTGCACGCCGCCGACAGAGGGATGAATCGGTTCGGCGGAAGATCCAACGTAGCTGTGCCGACGTACAGGTCGGCGGGCAACGCCTTGCTCATAGAGTCTTGAGATACTCGACAAGCGCTCGCCGTTCGGCGTCGGTCAATTCTGGTCCGATCACGCCAGGCGGGAGCTTCCTTAAGTCGGTTTCCTTGCCCTCGAAGGAATGTCCACGATTGCTATTCCCAAGCAGCGAAACGTCGAAGTTCGTCAAGCCGGCCGCACAGCTGTCGGCCGACTGTGCTTTCGTAAGAAGTCCAACATTGACCGGGTCGAACGCGCGGCTGCCGACGCAAAACGACGGCGGCCGCTGGCCCTGCGGTGCCAACATGTCTCTCAGCGTCGGAACGGACCCGTTGTGCAGATAAGGAGCCGTCGCCCACACACCGTCCAACGGACGCGCCCGGTACTGAGGTTCAAGAGCGAGAACAACTTCGTCCTTGCCGTTGCGGCTTGCGCGCGCCCCGACATAGACTCGCTGGTTTTGGCAGTTCTTTCTCGGGCCCCACGTTTGATGCTTGGTTTCTTCAGAAGTGCCGTTCGCAGTCATCCATTGGTCAATCGTCTTGCCGACCACGTCCATGAGCGCGAGTACAAACAGAGGATCTGCCCCTTTATCTGCCGGAAGGCCACAACCTCCGGCTTTGTTGAGGTCATCTGCAGGATTTAATCCGAGTGACTCGGGTAGGTGTACGCGCCGCGTCGTGAGGACGCTGGATTGTTGGGGGTCGGTGCCGATCGCGGTGATCGGCATCTGGACCACGTTGAAATAATGCCGTCCGCCGATCTCCACCCAATTCTTCTCGTTCTTGGATGAGCGATCGGGGTTTTCTGGGCTCCAGAACGAATCTTCCGGCCACTTCTTGTCGAAGGCGGTATCGTTGACCGGGCCTCGGTGACATTCAAAGCAGTGAGCGCGATAAAGATCGCGACCTTGTTCGACGAGCGTTTCATCAATCGCCCAGGCCGGGTCACCGCGGAATTTCTCCTGCGCGTCCTTCCATTGGGGGGCCACGAGCCCGGTAAATTTTCTGCGGCCTGCATCGCCCGTCGAAAAGGGATCGGCGCCGCGAAGAAGCTCTTCGAACCGCGCGATTTCGGATAGATGTATCGACGAGGCAAAAAGCGGCCGTCCGGGCGCGGCCGCTGTCATATTGATTTTCGCGCTGACACCGAGCGCCTCGCCGGAATTGCGAACCAGTTCGTTGAGAACAGAGGCGTCATACTGTGCCCAAAGGAAATACGGCGTGTCCCAGATTGGCGGAAAGCTCACGGGCGCATCGTGCCGCGCGAAATTGCCCTTGAGGAGTGGATCCCGGAGTTCGCCAGTCACGGGATCCAGTAGGTTCGTATAGAAAACCTGGTTCCCGATACGGTTCAGCGCATCAAGTCGACCGAACCCTTCGTCGAGATCCGCCACTCCCTGTCCCGTCAAAAGTCTGTCGGTCGCCGCCTTTTGATTCTTGATCTTTTGAAGTGCAAGCTCCAGATCAGCTCGAATCTGCTTTCGATCGACGCTTTGCCCTTTGATCCGCTCCAGCTTGCTGGCGAAACGCTCAAATCGCCATGGCAACATCAGCGTGTAGCCGATCGATAGCCCAATGACTCTTTCAACTTCGCCGAGATTGACCATCGCCGGCCCACCGTCGAACCGTATGCTGACATTCTTGTATTCGAGATGCCCCGTATGGCAGGCGGCGCAGGTTAGTCCGATCTGATCTTCATATGGGGCGCCCGTCGTCGGATCGACACCGCCCTTGAGGATGGCAAAACCGACCGGCAAAGCGTTCGGATTGTCGGTCGCGCTTGGAGCCCAACCGGACGTCGCGGTACCCCCATTCGGTGCATCGTCGTGATAACCATATGAGGGCGCAGTACCGGCAAAGCCCTTTGAGCCAGGACTCGGGATGAAGCCCAGGCGGCGCAGATAGTCCTCGTCGCTCAAGCTCGTGTAAGAGAAGGACAGCTCCGGGCGTTCCAGGGCCAAGAACCACTGATAGGGGACAGGAATGGTCGCGGTCCCCTGGGACGTGTGGTGAAACCAGTAACGCTGACGGGAGCTCCAGTTTTGCGGCAGCCAATAAGCGCTTTCGATTTTTGATGGCTCCGGCAGGGTCGCAGGCAATAATTGAGCGACCAGATTTGCGTCGTTCTTGATTTTAAGGGCTGCATCTCGAACCTTCTCCGGCGCGAAATACACCAGGCTGGCCGCCACGATCACGACCACAACGATTGCCAACAACAGCCCGGTGATATGAGGCCAGCGCATCACCCGGGAATAAAAACGAGAGCCAAAAGAAGGTCTCCCCATAACAAGCACTCCATCAATCTTTCCGTGCGTCGAGCCGAGCCGGCAGACTGCCGCAAACGGCCACGGCGTCTGTTACTTGTTCAGCAGTCGGCTGTTGGTGAAGGCGACCACGTCGGCCGTCTCCGCTGCCGTGCGCCGGGTTATTGTCGCCGCCGCCGGGCCCCCATGCAAGAACGACGGGAACCAACCGAAATTGCGAACATTCCAATCTTCTTTCGGCCCGACCGCGCGGTTCACGCCAAGCACTGCGAAGTTTGCAATCTTCCTGGCGAGTGGCTGCGCTGTCTCGGTGTGACAGCTGACGCAATCGGTATTGAAGAAGTGGCTCTTGTTCGGATCGGCAATGGTATTGACGATCTCGATGATGCGGCTGTTGGGCACGTTGCCATCGATAAACTCGGAGGTCGAAACACCCTTGCGATCAGCGGCGGGCAAGGGCGGGTTTTGCAACGCCGCGTGTCGACAGGTGATCGGATTTTGATTGTTCGTACCCGGTTGCGGGAGGACGTGTTTTCCGCCGATGATGCTGAACATCTGTGCTGCGTGCAGGCCATCAAGCGTCGGGCCGGGCACAGGTATCAGGCCTGCTTGCGGGACCCTTAACATCGACACGAAAATCCAGGGCTCGGGCGGTGCGATGCCCATGACCGCCATGGTGTTGAGGCGCTGCGGCGAGAGATGCTTCTCAAGTAAGGTCTTGAGCGCATCGCGAAACGCCTTCGCCGATGCTCCTACAAGACCCGGATGCACGTTCAGATCACCGGAAGTCGAGACTTTGACTTTACCAAAATGTCCGGCTGCAAGCTGATCGCGCAAGGTCGCGACGTCACGAACGATCGCCTTGAAGGCCTCGTCGTCCGGTTGAAATCGCGGGAACGGCGCGCAACCGTCCAGAGGCGGATCCGCCTCGAGAGTGAAACTGAAGATCAGGTGACCCGCGGTGTCGTGAACTTTGAAGTCGTCCTGCCCATTGGTCACCGGCTGAATGATGAGGCGGATTTGCGGTTGCCGGCCAAATTGGGCGATGACATCCGGCGCCAATCCCGGCGCGCCCGGATCGATACGGATGCCAGCCACAAACCAGGCGTCGATCTTTTTCACTGCATCGGGCAACTGAATGTGACGTACACCCGAATCAGGCACGCCCGGACGCTCCGGATTTTCGGCGTTGGCTATAAATCGCGCGAAATCCGCGTCGGAAAACAGCCGTCGGGGGGATCCCGAGGGGCCGGCGAGATCGGACACCGCGATCAGATTGGCGAGGTCGCCCGCCGACTTCGGCGGAGGAAAGAGAATGGACACATCATTAGGCGCAAGCGGCTTTGATGCGGCTTGCGCCGGCGCGGTTGCTACATCCAAAGCCGATGCGAACATCACTCCCGCCGCAAACAATCGTGCAAGCCGCCGACGAAGCATCGGTCTGTGCATTTCACCCCTCGCCACCATTGGAAGTCCCCCTGTAAGACCAAAAACTTCAAACATCAGCTGTCAAAAGCGGCGGTCCGCCGCTACGCTCTCCGCCACGGCAATGCGAGCTACGGGATCAAACTCCTCATTCCTCACCGTAGAATTGGCTTTGCAAGGTCTTGAGCTTCGTCGGATGCAAGGCCTCCTCGATACAGCCGAGGAACATCTCACTTCTTGTATTGACCCGCGCTCTGTCGACCGGCGCATGTGCCATGTCCGTTTGCAACGCGCGCACGGCCGTCCAGTCGTTCGCACGATCCTTGAGCAGCTCGAACAGTGTTCGGCGATTGTTGGGCGGAGATAATTGGTCGTCCCTATACCGGTGCAATCGGAAGTGGGCGAAAGTGACCTTGGCCGAGATGTTGGCATCCCTGAGCGCGTCGGGAAGCGTCAGCAGATCGAACCCTTCGAGCTCGCCTAGCTGCTGCATTTGATTCTGGGCTTCCTGATATTGCTCGCGGCCGACCAGTTGATACATTCCTCGCGGGCGAAACAGCCAACCGTCATCCGTTCCGGGTTGGTTGCCGAACAGATTGGCGTCGTAGCCAAGGACGAAGTTGGCCAATTCCTTGGGATGGTTGAGTAGTGAACTAATGTCGACCGCGGGCTTGTTTGCGGCCGCAAGCTTTGCGTTATTCTGGTCGATGCGATCGCGCCATTTCTGTGGGAGTTGTGAACCCGCGCTGTACGAGAAATTCTCGCTGCTGCGCGTAAAGTCGGCGCTGTCGTAGGACACCGACCCAAGAATATAGGCCAGGATACGAGAATCCGTCTCCTCGACGCGATCCCATTCCTGCAACAAGGCCTTCACCTGCTCGGCCTGATAATAGGCCATGTAGCTCTTACGATATGGCGGAACAGGTGGAGGAGCCGGTGAATGGTCCTTGCTCGATTCGGCCAGCTGGTGCTCGTAGGCGGCGAGTTTTTCCTGATAGTTTTCATAACCGCGCTTCTGCAGCCAATTGCTCTCATAGCAGGCAAGCAACGGCTGCGGCTTGATCTTTGGAGATGGTTGATATTCCTTCGCTAACTCGCCGGCGTATGCAGCCCGTGCGAGCTTGGCGTCCTTAAGCGTTTCAAATGCGGACGCGACCGATCCATTCAGAAGATGGAATAACTTTACCTGCAGGCAATCAGCGTTGCTCTGCCTGTCGCGGGACTGATCGAAGTCGTCCTTCGGCACGCAATCCCAAAAGCGACCGCTGCTCAATGAGATGATATCCTCGGTCTTCTGGGACAACGTCCAGCCGAGTGGAAGGCTGTAAAACAGGCCTGTTATGTCCGTCCGGCCGAAAGTCGGAAAGCGCTGCACACTGGGAGTCACTTCGACCTCGGGACGACGATCAATGCTGGTGGCATGATTGAGCGCGACATAGGTTCGGGAGGTTCGCGTGCTCAGAAGCGCGCGTACCGGCTCCATGAGCTCACCGAACAGGAATGACCCATGATCACCGAATTGCCCGCTGACGAGCGACAGCAGGTAAATCCTGAATTTCGGCGCATCGGAGGTACCCTTGATGGTGTTAAGCTTCTCAATCAGGTCGAGAGCGGTCTCAATGCCAGAGTTTTCCACGTATCCGCCGTCCACCAGGCGCGCCTGCGGATGAGAAGTTATGCAGTCATTCTTGACCGAGACGCTCGCCGCCGGCGTCACCCACGGAAATCGGGCGCTCGTGAAAGCGGCTGTGCTGAGCGGAATACGAAGCGAGTGGCTCTTGACCGTTTGGTCGGCCCCGGTGCCAGCGCGTTCAACCGCTGCAAGAACACACAGGTCCGTGTCTTTCGGGTGCAGCGGATCGAAATCGAAGGGCGAGATGACAGCCCGTTTGCCGCTTCCAGCATCTGTCGTGTTGAACAAGAGGGCCGGCATGTTGTTGCCGGGCGCCCAATGGGACTGATAGTCGGCTTTTAGCAGATTGGATCGATCGTCCCCGCCGTTGCGGCTGCCAAGCATTCTGTCACCGGCGTTCTCCAAGGTGTGTTCGAGAAAGCGCGCGCGATCGAATGCGGGGATCGCGACGGGTGAAAACATTTGAGTGAAATCAGTAAACAGAAGGCCGGCGACCAAAGGCGACAGAAAATCCGTGGTCAAGACGCTTGCAACGCGCTGCTCGACCGGGCCGGGAGCATCAATATCTTGTACCCGCCCAACCCCGGCAAGGAAATCTGCGATTTTGGGGCATGTCTTTCCGTCGACGGCATTCGAATCAAGGGACGCATTTTCGGCGTGGAGCGCAGCGGCGAAGATTGCCGAACCGACGCTGCCGCCGGACACGCCGCTTATCGCAAACAGATGTTGGCGAAATGCCGGACAGAGATCCTGCAGCCGCGCAAGGAACCGCGCCGCATTATTGGCGGCGTAGATCCCTCCGCCTTGAGTCGCCACAATGAAGACGGGATATTCGCCGAGCCTCTTGGCTTCCTCCACCCGCGGTTTTTGTAAAAGCCACTCGCGGAATGCGGCGGCAGCAGACGTGCGCACTTTCTCCGGCGGGCTGTTTGCTTCAGAGACGGTACGCAGTTCGTGGTTGTCACCTCCAAATAAGGAGGCAAGCAGAAACAGGCCGCCAAAGACCGCCGGAATAAACGGAAACGCAAATCTGATCGTCAAGAGAGCAAAATGGACCGTGAGACCAATGACGCAAATCGCAAAGAGAGCGATCACGCCGAACGATCCAAGAAATTGTGCGAGCCTATCCGGCAGCAGGATGAATGCTGTTGTCAACAGCACGATGCCGCCAATCGAGAGCGCGAGAAACCTGTATCGGATGAAGTAAGCGTTGTTGGCGCGGCTCGCGATATCAATCGAGCGATCTCTTGATCCTATTCGCCAAGTAAATGCCACGAAACAGGCGAGCATGATAAGCATGGCGATCGCGAGAATGATCAACATGTTCCGCTCAAACGCGAGCGCCTGGTCCTGGATGCGGAAGATACTGCCGACTTCCTCGACCTCCCCAGTCTTTCGCGCCGGCCGTGATGCGAGTTGACCTGCTGTGGCGGCGATGATCGGCAGTGCTCCAAGCAGGATGGGAGCAAGTCTTATATACAAGGCCAGGCGCCCCGAAGGCTTAGGGATTTGCGGCAGTGATGCAGTTGTGAGCTGAAACGCACTGGCCCAAATCGCGATGGCAATCACACCTAAGGCAGCGAACTCCTTGAACGTCACCCAACCAAGGTCGTCCGCGGCTATCCGATAGAGCTCCTGAATCTGATCTGGCAGATAGAGCAACACCGAGATAGCTGCGGACAGAACAATTATCCATCGAAGGTTGCGCAACAAGGTAAACAGCTGCTCGCGCACACTCATCGCGTTATCTCCCTCACATCTTTATGGAGATTGCTGGCAAGCCACTGAAACAGGCTCTGGTACTCGGCATTCGCGCCAGCTCACGTTGAAATTGTTCAGCCCGTAGCGTACGGGCGACTTGAAGCAGATTGACTTTAAGGACACGCTCTTAGCTGGCGCGTCAAATATTGTGCTTTCCCTACAGGAGTGTGCCGGCTTTGTCGATATATTCTGCGCGGCGAACGGAGAGTGTTCCTTCGGCTGGCCAACTTCTTCATCGTCGGGCAAATCGCTTTCCTATGACTCCTCTTGAGAGGGGTGGCACAGCCTGATCACAAACGCTGAGCAGAAACCGCGCCGTTGCCTACAGGAGGATTACGCGCTTGCCAGGCCAGGGTGCCAGATGCCCCGCGACGAAGATGCGGTGGAATGGCCTGCGATGGCGACGTCTTGCTGCTTGAAAGAGAGGCCTCGCGCTCTTGTTCGGCATGACTCCGGGCGGAAACGCAAAAAAACGGCAGCGCCGCTGCTGTAGTCTGTGAGGCTACGAAGTCCCGGAGTGTGGGTGCTGCTGCGCACCCTGCCGACGCTATCAGCAATAGCAGGAGCGATGCCGACCTAGGATTGAGGAGTGCCTGCTGCGACTCGTAGGCCGCAGAGAAATGGCTGTCGCTATCGAAAGGCTGTAACTTTCCCTCCGGCGTTCCGCGCATAGCTCGCTCCACCAACTCGTGATCCACGGAACCCGCACTGCTATGAAAGTTTTGCACCTTTCTGACCTTCATCTTTCGGCGAAACACCAGCACGACGAGGAAATTGTCCTAAAGGCTGCAATAGAAGCAATCGAAGCTCGCCGGGACGAGGCTGGCGCTTTCGATCTTGTGATCTTTTCGGGCGATCTCGTGAATCGCGGCGGGGACGAAAACGTTTTTCAAACGGCCAGATCGACGTTCATCAATCGCTTTCTGAACGCTGCCGGCGCTTCTGAAAGCCAATTCGTTATATGTCCCGGCAATCATGACATTGACCGTGATGTCGTCCGAAAAGTCGGCTACATCGAAGCCGGCCTTCTCAAGACACTTACTAATCGGAGTGAAATTAACAAGTTCGTCGACGATCATTGGTCTCACCCGATTTCCTCTGCTCCCCCTCCATTTGCACGATTGTCGGGATTCTACCGTGATGTTTGGGCAGCCGATTCAGATAGCTGCATATCGACCAATCTTTTCTTGAAAGCCTACATCGTCAAACAAAGCGATGGCGACATAGGTATCGCCTGCTTCAACACGGCATGGCGCTGCACGGGCGAAGCGGGCGACGTTGACAAGGGAAACCTGATTCTGGGCGAAAGAGTCGTCGATCACGCTATCGAACTCTTGCGTTCGGCTCGCATAAAGATCGGCGTCTTCCACCATCCCCTCTATTGGTTAAACGAATCTGACCAAGTAGCTGTCGAAGGGCGGCTCCAAGCTGCGTTTGACTTACTCGCTTGCGGTCACATTCATCGTCCAGGACCCGAGTTGCGTAAAACAACAATGGGCGATGCGATACTTTCACAGGCCGGCTGCCTGTATGGAAGCCGTGAATGGTTCAACGGCTACAGCATTGTGGAGACTGACAGCAGCGACACTGCAATCGTTCGCTTATACGAATTTTCAGATCAACGGCGAAAATTCCTGCCAGCCACGCGCCTTGTGGACGAGGGCATTGTCAGATACCCATTTTCCTCTTCTGGAGGCGCCTCTACAAACACACTTTCAACAACACTGCGCAAAGCCCGCCCCAATATCCGAAGGTTAGCAAATGACCAGATAGCACTCGCGGGCATTGCGGAACAAAGTAGAGATATTGACGAACACTTTGTTTGCCCACCGCTAAACAGGCTTTCACAGGCAATCCCCACCTCACAGGTCAATGATTCTCCAGAGAATGACCGCGAGAACTTGTTGGGCATTCTGAAAAGCAAAGAAAACGTCACCATCGTGGGGCGGTCGGAGCTTGGGAAAACCACCGTTGCTCACTATATCGCCGTTAAGGTTTCAGAAGGCTTTGGCGATCAAGCGCGCTTTCCCTTGATTGGAAAGTTTGCTGAGCTCGACTCGAAGGATGGCAGTCTGTGGAGACTTTTCCGCAGTTATGCAAATGAAGTGTCAGATGGTGCCGCGACGCGGGCCGTTGTTGAAACCAATCCGGTATTCGCAATTGTTGACGACGTAGATTTGTTTGACGAGCCCCGCGTCAAGGCTCTCGGCTTGCTGATCACGAAACACAAGAATGTCCGTTGGTGCATATTTGTCCGGGCAGCAACCGGCACGGAGTCTCTTTCGAAGGCTTCCGGCAATGCCTTTCCAAACACCGAGCAGTACGTCATCGGAGAGTTACGTCGGCGAGCGATCAGAGCCCTATCTGATACCTACTTCGTAAGCAAAGACGAACAAGATCGGCGCTATCAGAGCTTGATGGAGCAGTTGCAGCGTATCGGCCTTCCAAGAAGTGGCTACATCGTTTCGCTTATCCTTTGGGCGTTGAAGAATAGGTCCCAGGGCGAACTGCTAAACGAAGCCGTTTTGTTACAAAATCTGATCGATCACATTTTAGGCCGCATGGATTACACGGGAGCGCTTCGTCGTGAATTTGACTTCACCATGAAGTCGCTAGTCCTTCAGAATCTAGCTTTTCACTTTAAGACGACCAATGAAGTCCAATCCAAAAACGACGTGGTCGAGTTTGTGATCGGCCTGCTCAAACGTAAAGGACTTAGATATGACGCAGCCGAGATTGTTCGCGCGTTCATCAAGTGCGGCGTCTTGTACGAGGTCTCTGAAACCCTCTCATTCCGCTACCGACGCTTTCAGGATTTTTTCTTTGCTGGGTATCTCCGAGATAACCCTGCTGAAATCCAAGATATCTGCAAAGGGGAACGCTGGCTAGATTACACAAAGGAGCTTGATATCTACACGGCGCGATTTCGTCACGAGAAGCAGTTTCTCGCGTTTGGGCTACAGATAATCGAAGGCATCAACCGCCCCGAGCCGCCACTCGCGGTTGAGCAGCTCGAAGACTACCTTTCCGAAGGCCAGAACCTCGACTTTACGCAGGCGCAGCTCAGCAAAATGCGCAAAGAACGCATGACGGCCGAGAAAATCGACGAGCTGATGGATAAGACCGACCAGCGCATCGCTGAAAAGCGCGAGAAAGAGGCGCGTGACAAAGCCAAGACTGGGGTCGAAGTCCGAAGCAATCGCGTAATCAAATTTTCTATGGCAGTGGAGATGTACAGTGAGTTCATTCGAAATCTTGAGTTTGTCGATAAGGAAGTAAAGACAGCTCATCTGGAACATTGCTTGACGTGCTGGGAAACAATTCTCCGTGGCTTTCTTTCCGGCCTCAAAGAGGCAATCGATGATCTAGTTCACGATATACATAATGGAGGCGAAGTCGCCGCCAAAGTGAGCAAGAAAGGAAGCACGCTCTCCCCTGAAAAGCTGTCCCAGCTATTTAGGTTCATCGAGGGTACGATCAAGCATGTCATGCCGACCATCGTTGCTGAGATCGCTTATCAAAACCTTGGAAGCGAAAAGCTGGTTGATTTTATCGATGAGCAGATACGCAGCGAAAGGACATCTGCAATTCGCACGCTGCTCTGCTCTTTCATGTTGCTCGAGATCGACTCGTCCCTAGCTATAACCAGGATAAGTGAGTTTTACGGATCGGAAGATACGCCACGGTGGGTGACAGCTGTGATAACGGAGCGCCTGTACAGCTATTATCGGCAACGACCTCTGGCGGGCGCAACACGCAAAAAATTTGAGGAACTTGTTGTGACGCTAGAAATGCGCTTGGCCGGTGAATCTCGGCCAAGAGTTCGAGGAAATTATTTATCCGCCTTGAAGAAGAAGGCATTCAAAGAACCAAAGTCCTAAACTCTTATTCAGGATGAAGCGCCACCTACAGTCAAAGATCGAGCCATGTACGCTGGACTTGCGGCGGGATTTGGGGCGGCGGACTCGATCGTGGCCATGGATCACCTCAAGCGTCGCGCATGGCAACCGAAAGGCTACCATACGGCGCCCAGCTGACAATCGTTAGGGTCGCCGATCATGGTTCGATGAACGCCGCTGCGGCCGGATACGTCCCCGCCTGCCTTGACCAGATCGAACCGCCGCTTCAGGTGCGGATGCGCGCACCAGTCGATCCGTCGTTGATCGACCGGGGGCGGGCCCGCGGGTCATATCAGCTATTTGATCATCTGATTCAGCGTCCGGAACGGGCCTCGACGGCGTCCGTCGGCCTCAAGGGTCCCGAGCGCGGCGCGTTCACGCCGAGTATTGCTGCACGATCGCTTTGCCGCGCGCCGAGATTCCGTCCAGCATGGTGTCAAGCACCGGTTCCGTCAGGCCCTCGTGACCTGCCACTGCGTATTTCCTCCAGAAGGAGTTAGAGTCCGGCCCGAAGAAGGACGGAC
>NZ_LBJV01000035.1:0-42277 GCF_028128855.1 Bradyrhizobium sp. CCBAU 11430 | reverse complement strand
CGAAGCTTGTGGCTCTGGATCCCGGGTTCACGCTAAGCGTGCCCCGGGATGACGCGCGCTTAGCGCACGTCAATCCGCCACGATCTTCACGCGATCGCGCACCTTCACCTGCGCGGTGCGATCGAGGCCGTTCAGCACGCGAAAACGCTCGGCGGGATGATCGACGCCGGCCATGCGGTGGGAGAGCGATTCCACGGTGTCGCCGGGTTGCACGGTGATGACCTTGATGCGCAGCGGTCGCGCGGCCTGGATCTCGTCCAGCGTCAGGCGGCGGAACGAATTGACGGTCTCGCGCGCATTGCGCTCGCTCTCGGTCGACTTCTGCCGGGCCGCGAAGATGAAGCGATAGACGTCGCTGCCGAAGCGCAGCGCATAGACCTTGAACTGCCACTGGTCGCCCTTGGCGGCGGCGGACGCGGCCGGGAAGCCGTTGATGGTGATGTCTTCGGTGGACGCCTTCTCGACGCCCTCCATCCAGCCGGAATTGAGATAGTCGCCGAGCGACTGCTCGGCCGGCACCCGCACCACGTCGAAACGCATCGCCTGTGCGCCGCCCTCGCGCACGCCGATCACGGCCTGGGCGGTGTTGTCGAGCGTGAAATTGTCCGGCGCCTGGAAAGTGAAGCCCAGCTTCGGATGCAGGAAGCGGCGGCCGCGGACGAAACCTTCGCTGGGGTCTTCGCCGTAGACGAGATTGTCGATCGCAGCGAGATAGGTCTCGCGGTCGCGCTCGGCGCCTTCAGGCGCAGTATATTGCCGCGCAATGGTCTGCGCGTTCTGCACGCGCTCCGGGGTCGCCGGATGCGACGAGGTGAAATCCTGCGCGCGCGGATCGAGCGAGCTCTTGCCGGCCTTCAGCTCGGCATTGCGTTCCATCGCCGAGAGGAAACGCGCCGCGCCGTAGGGGTCGAAATGCGCCTTGGCCGAAATGCCGACGCCGATGCCGTCGGCCTCGAACTCCTGCTTGCGCGAAAAGCTCGCCATGGTGAGCTTGGTCTTGGCCAGCGCCAGCGCGGTGAGGTCGGGGTCGTTGCTCATGTCGGTGACGACGCGGGTGACGATCGCGGCCTGGCGCGCCTGGTCCTCGCGCATCGCGGCGTGCTTGGACAGCACATGGGCCATCTCGTGGCTGAGCACGGAGGACAATTCCGAGGTGTCGCTGGCGAGCGCGAGAAGTCCGCGCGTGACATAGAGCTGGCCGTTCGGCAGCGCGAAGGCGTTCACGGCGCCGGAATTGAGGATGGTGACCTTGTAGCCCTGATCGGGACGGTCGGACGCAGCGACCAGCCGGTCGACGGTCTTGCTGACGAGTGATTCGAGCCTGGGATCGTCATAGGTGCCGCCATAGCTCGCCAGGATGCGCTCGTGCTCCTTCTCGGTGGCGGGTGTCTGCGCGACGGCCGGCTTGGGCTTGGGCATCGCAACGGTCGGCGGGGTCGCGGCGGCCTGGAACCGGCCCATGTCGCCACAGCCGGCGAGGGCCGTACCCAGCACGAGGCAAAGCGCGGCCGGCGCAGCCCGCAGGCGGCGGCCTTCATTCCGTACGTGCCGTTCTAGCACCCCATTCACGTCGCTTAACCCGTGCCTGGCCTGATTTAAGGCCTTACCCCTGTCGGCTCGTTTGCGCCCAGCAACTCGACCTGCCCCACGAGCCGCACATCAATCCGCGGCCCCGTACTTCCCTCGACCCAGCCCCGGACTCGAATACGCTTACTTTCCAATGACTTAAGGGTGATTCCAGCGCTTTCGAACGCCGGCAGCGTGCGCTTTGAAATAGTCACGGCAAAGCCACGTGTCCAGTTCCGTCCGAAGTTGAGGTAGGTCATTGCCCCAGCTTGCCGGACCGACAGGACTTTACCCTCGACCACCACAAAGCGCCCGATCCCCGCCAAAATATCGTCCGGACTTTCCGCGTTTTTTATGGCCGACGGGTCAGCCCAGCTGCCCTTTTTTTGGCGCCGCGCCTCGGCCTCCGACGTCATCAGGGCCGCCGCGCAGTCCTTGTCCGTGATTTCGGCGGAGACCATGGCGTCGCCCTGGGCGAGCAGCACGGCCTGCACCGGGGTGTCGCTTTCGCCGATGAACACCAGTGCGCCTTGCCGGCCGTAGCGGTCGGGCGTGTCGTTGCTATCGCGGAGTGTGACGTCGCGGCCGGCGAGCAGCGCAGCCAGCGCCTGCTTCGTGGTCGCCGTCGGTTCGATTCCGGCGAGGCGGATTTCGCGGCCGTCATCGAGACGCACGCTGCGGGCATCGACGATGGCAGCGACACGGCCTTCGCCCTGTGCTTCGAATTGGCACGGCGTCGCGAACGCGGTGCGACCCGCGATGAGAAGGAATGCGACGATGAGGTGAAGCCGTTGCGCCACGTGACCCGGAAAGGTTGTGTTGTGCGTCGATCTTAACTCAAACGATGCCAACGACGAAGGGGCCTTCGTAGGGTGGGCAAAGGCGCAACGCGCCGTGCCCACGATCTCTTCGTGGCCGTAATCGAAGTCGTGGGCACGGCGCGAAGAGCGCGCCTTTGCCCGCCCTACGGCAGCGCGTGTGGGGATTTGCTGTTACGTCACACGCTCGCAATGACGCGGAAAGATCTTGCGTCATTCCACCATTCCGCTTTGCGGAAAACATGACGCAATCGCAGGACGCGCATCGCAGCCCGCGCTTGCTGCGCTCTTGCGCATGCGGCATGATTGCGGCAACAGCGATTGCCAATAACGATTGCCAAGAGCAACAACCAAGCCGCCATCAGAGTACGGCGCGATAAGGGAGATCGTTTTCCATGAAGACTGTTTTGTCGGGCATTTTTGCCGCCGCGTTTGCCCTCAGTGCGAGCGCCACCGCGCAGGCCCAGGACAAGCCACCTCTCAAGATCGGCGGCATCCTCGACATGTCGAGCCTCTATGCCGACATCACCGGTCCCGGCAGCGAGACCGCGGCCAAGATGGCGGTGGAGGATTTCGGCGGCGAGGTGTTGGGGCGCAAGATCCAGGTGCTGGCGGCCGACCATCAAAACAAGGCCGATCTCTCCGCCAACATCGCCCGCGATATGCTCGACAACCAGGGCGTCGAGATGATCTACGACGTCGCGGCTTCCGCCACTGCGCTTGCGGCCGGCGAGATCGCCAAAGCGCGCAACAAGATCATTATCTTCAACGGCCCGGGCTCGATCCGTCTCACCAACGAGGCCTGCGGTCCCTATACCATCCACTACGTGTTCGACACCTACGGCCAGGCCAATGTGACCGGCCTTGCGGCCGTGAAGTCTGGCCTCGACAGCTGGTTCTTCCTCACCGCCGATTACGCCTTCGGCCAGGACCTGGAGAAGGACACCAGTGCCGTCGTCATCAAGACGGGCGGCAAGGTGCTGGGCAGCGTGCGCCACCCGCTCAACACGTCGGATTTCTCCTCGTTCCTGCTCCAGGCCCAGGCCTCCAAGGCCAAGGTGATCGGGCTTGCGAATGCCGGCGGCGACACAGTCAACGCGATCAAGCAGGCGGCCGAGTTCGGCATCACCAAGGGCGGCCAGAAGGTCTCGCCGCTGCTCGCCTTCGTCACCGACATCGACTCGATCGGTCTGGAGACCGCGCAGGGCCTGCTGCTGGCGGAAGCCTTCTACTGGGACCTCAACGACGACACGCGCGCATTCTCGAAGCGCTTTCAGGAGCGCGTGAAGCGGCCGCCGACCTCGGCACAGGCCGGCGTCTACTCCTCCGTCACGCATTACCTGAAGGCGGTGAAGGCGGCCGGCACGACCGATGCAGCGACCGTCATGAAGGTGATGAAGGAGACGCCGATCAACGACTTCTTCGCCAAGGGTGGCAAGATCCGCGAGGACGGCCGCATGATCCACGACATGTACCTGTTCGAGGTGAAGAAGCCGTCGGAATCGAAGGCCCGCTGGGACGACTACAAGCTGCTCGCCACCGTGCCCGGCAGCGAGGCGTTCCAGTCGCTGGAGCAGTCGCGCTGCCCGCTGGTGAAGAAATGACGCGAAGCGTCATCCCGGGGCGCGCATGAGCGCGAACCCGGGATCCATCGGGCCGCAGTGATCGTCGACAAATGGATTCCGGGCTCGCGCTTCGCGCGCCCCGGAATGACGAAGGAAACAACGAGGGAGGCGCCCCATGAACGACATGGTCCTGCAAAAGCTCGAAGGCGGGCTGCTCACCATCACGATGAACCGGCCGGAGCGGAAGAACGCGCTCAACCCCGAGATGGTGGCCGGGCTGGTCGAAGCGGCACGGCGGGCGGCTGACGATGCGGAGGTGCGCGCGGTGCTGCTCAAGGGCGCTGGTGGCTCGTTCTGCGTCGGCGGCGACGTCAAGTCGATGGCCGCGGGCCGCGCGCCGCTGCCGTTCGAGCAGAAGCTTGCGAATCTGCGCCGCGGCATGGAGGTCTCGCGCATCCTGCACCAGATGCCGAAGCCTGTGGTGGCGCAGCTCGACGGCGCCGCGGCCGGCGCCGGCCTGTCGATGGCGCTGTCCTGCGATCTCCGTATCGCCTCGGAATCCTGCAAGATCACCACGGCCTTTGCCAAGGTCGGCTTCTCCGGCGATTACGGCGGCACCTATTTTCTCACCCAGCTGCTCGGCAGCGCGCGGGCGCGCGAGCTCTATCTGATGTCGCCGGTGCTCACCGCGAAGGAAGCGCATGCGATCGGCATGGTGACCAAGGTCGTGCCCGACGCCGAGATCGACGCCGCGGCCCACGAGCTGGCACTGTCGCTGGCGCAGGGGCCGTCGATCGCGCTCGGCTTCATCAAGCGCAACATCAACAATGCCGAGCATCTGGCGCTGGAGGATTGCTTCGACGGCGAGGCGATCCACCACACCCGCTGCGGCGACACCGAGGACCACAAGGAGGCCGCCAAGGCCTTCGTCGAGAAGCGCAAGCCGACCTTCAGGGGCGCCTGACCATGGCGCCCTATATGCGGTTGCGGCAGATCTGCCTGGTTGCGCCGCAGCTCGCGCCCGTCATCTCCGATATCGCGGAAATCATGGGCCTCGCCGTGTGCTACCGCGACGGCAATGTCGCCAAATACGGCCTGGAGAATGCGCTGCTCCCGGTCGACACGATCATGCTGGAGGTGGTGGCACCCTTCAAGGGCGGTACTACGGCCGGCCGCTTCATCGAGAAGACCGGCGGCCGCGGTGGCTACATGGCGATCTTCTGCTGCAATGATCCCGACGAGCGTGGCCGCAACGCCAATGCGCTTGGCGTGCGCACCGCCAACGTCATCGATCATGCGCCCTATCATGGCGTCCAGCTCCACCCCCGCGACTGCCGTGCCGCCTTCATCGAGTTCAACCACACCGAAGGCAGCGACGACATTCTTGGCGCCTATCCGCCGGCAGGACCGGACTGGCAAAAGTTCATCCGCAAGGATGTGACGCAGGCGCTGACGGACGTGGAGATGCAGAGCCCTGATCCGCAAGGCCTGGCCGAGCACTGGGGCAAGATCATCGGCGTTGCGCCTGAAGGTGCCGAGCTGAAGCTGCCCAATGCGACCTTCCGCTTCGTGAAAGGCGCCAGCGAGATCATGAGCGCGCTCGAGTTTCGGGTGGCGGATCGGGCGAGCGTGCTGCATGCCGCGAAGGCGAGGGGGCTTGCGGTTGCCGGGAGCGAGTTCCTGTTGGGTGGGGTGACGTTCCGCGTCGGTTGATGGTCTTCTCGTTGTCCGCCACCCTGAGGTGCTCGCCTCTTCGGCGAGCCCCGAAGGGCGACGGCCACCGGCGGGGCCGTTCATCCTTCGAGGCTTCTCATGGGACGCGTTGCATCCCATGCCTCGCACCTCAGGATGACGGCGAGAGAGAGCACGTCTCTGCGAAGAAGGACACATCCGCCATGCCACATCCGCTCGACAGCTTCTTCGCGCCCGCCAGCATCGCGCTGATCGGCGCCTCGCGCGATCACGAGAAGATCCCGGGGCGGCTCTTGTCCATGCTGCGCAAGAACGAATATCCCGGAAAGATCTATCCGGTGAACCCGAACTACGCGGATATCGACGGGCTGGCCTGCTACAGATCGATCGGCGACATCGGCGCGCCCATCGACCTCGCCGTCATCATCATCCCGGCCCGTGCCGTCCTGTCCGCGCTCGAGCAATGCGCCGCCGCCGGCGTCAAGAATGCCGTGATCATCTCCTCCGGCTTCGCCGAGGAGGGCGGCGACAGCGCGGCGATGCAGGATGCGATCGCGGCGCTGGCGAGGCGCACCGGCATGCGGATATCCGGGCCGAATGCCGAGGGCTTCTTCAGCCAGGTGCAGCGCGTGGCGGCGACGTTCAGTCCGGCGGTCGATGTCAAGCCAAGTGTAGTGCCGCTTGTCGCCACCAAAAAGCGGATCGGCATCGTCGCGCAGAGCGGCGGCATCGGCTTTGCCTATTATCACCGGGCGCGGGCCCTCGGAATCGCTGTCAGCTATGTCGTCAGCGCCGGCAATGAATCCGATCTCGGCGCCGGCGAGTTCCTGGATTACATGGTGCAGGATTCCTCGACCGAGGTGATCCTGCTGTTCATCGAAGGCATCCGCGACGTCGACAAATTTCTGGTCGCCGCCCGGCGCGCTGCGGAGATGAAGAAGCCGGTGATCGTGACAAAGGTTGGACGCTCCGGCGCAGGCCAGCGCGCGGCGGCCTCGCATACCGCGAGCATGGCCGGCTGGTCGGCCGCCTATGACGCGGTGTTCGCGAAATACGGCTTCATCGTCTCCAACGACCTGGACGAAGCGCTGACGATCGCCGCGGTGCTTGCCAGCAATCCGCTGCCGAAGGGCGATCGCGTTGCCGTCGTCACCGTTTCCGGCGGTGCCGGCATCTGGGGTGCCGATACGGTGGCGCTGCAAGGCTTGCAGGTGCCGGAGCTGTCCGAAAAGGTCCAGGTTGGGATCAAGCAGTTGATGCCGTCCTATGGCACGGCGCGCAACCCGATCGACGTCACCGCGCAAGGCGTCACCTCCGGCGGCTTGCAGAAGAGCGTCGACGTCCTCGCCGCCTCGGACGAGGTCGATGCGATCCTGGTGGTGCTGTCGCTGTCGAGCGAGGTGCGCAGGCCCTTCAAGGAAGAGAAACTGACGCCGGTGCTATCGGCACAGCACAAGCCGGTGGTGTTCTATTCCTACACGGTGCCGTCCGACTTCGCGCGCCGTGAGCTCGCCAAATCCGGCGTCGTGGTACTCTCGGGCCTCACCCATGTCGGCGTCGCGATGCGTCGGCTCGTCGACTTCGCCAAGTTCAGTCTGCCGAAGCCCGTGGACGAAACGCGGCTGCCGGCACGCGACCTTTCTGTACATCTGAAATCGGCGGTCCTGTCCGAGGCCGACAGCAAGTCGTTGCTCCGCACCGCCGGCATTGCACTGCCGGATGAGGTGCTGGTGAGAGACAAGAGCGAGCTCGACGAGGCGGTCGCCCGCGTCGGCTTTCCCCTGGCGATGAAGATCCAGTCGCCTGATATCGCCCATAAGAGCGAAGTTGGCGGCGTGCGCGTCAACATCACCACCAAGGGCGAGGTGTTTCTGGCATTCGAGGCGCTGCTGGACAATGCGCGCCGGCACCGGCCTGAGGCGACCATTCAAGGCGTGCTGGTGGGCCCGATGGCGAAGCGCGGTGTCGAGATCATCGTCGGCACGATGCTGGATGAGACGTTCGGTCCCATGGTGATGGTGGGTCTCGGCGGCATCACCACCGAGCTGTTCCGCGACGTCGTCTACCGCCCCGTGCCGGTCGACGCGGAGGCGGCGGGCGCGATGCTGGCGAGCCTGAAGGCGGCGCCGCTGCTGAATGGATTTCGCGGGGCGGCGAAGGCGGACGTTGCGGCTCTGGCACAGTTGATCGCCGATATCTCCGCGCTCGCCGCGCGGGAGGGAAAGGAGATCGCGGAGATCGAGCTCAACCCGGTGCTGGTGCACGCCGAGGGGCAGGGCGTGACGATCGTCGATGCGCTGGTGGTGGGAAGGAAGTAAGCCGCTAAAGCCGCCGCTGTCGTCCCGGACAAGCGCGCCCTAAGCGCGCGCAGATCCGGGACCCATAGCCACAGGGAGCGGTTTGGCCAAGACGCGGAGTGACCAGCTTGCGCCACAACTTCTCCCTGTGGTTATGGATCCCCGCGTTCGCGGGGATGACAGGGGAGGTTGTGGTCGCTGTGGAGTGATACGGCTAGCGCCGCCGTGATCATCGCCCCTTGAAATTCGCCGCGCGACGTTCTTCCGTGGCCTTCACGCCTTCCTTGAAATCCTCCGTCGCGCGCAGCCGGGTCTGCTCGGCGAGCTCGTGATTGGTCGCGGCCATGACGCGATCGGCCAATCCGGCGCGCATCGTCGCGCGGGTGGAGAGCAGGCCGAGCGGCGAGCATTCGGCGATTTCGCCGGCGAGCTTCATCGCGGCCGCCTTGACCTGGTCCTGCGGCACCAGCTCGTTGGCGAGGCCCCATTTCACGGCTTCCTCGCCGGTGACGCGGCGGCTGGTGTAGAACATCAGCTCGGCATTGTTCTTGCCGATCAGCTCCGGCAGCGTCGTCGTCAGGCCGAAGCCGGGATGGAAGCCGAGTTTCGTAAAATTCGCGGAGAAACGCGCTTCGGGGCAGGTGACGCGGAAATCGGCGGAGACCGCGAGGCCCAATCCGCCGCCGATGGCGGCACCCTGCACGGCGGCAACAATCGGCTTCTTGGCGCGGAAGATGCGCACGGCCTGGATGTAGAGATGGTTGATCGGCCCGAGATTGTCGGCGGGGTCGCCCTTCTTCTCTGCCTCGCGCGCCTCCTGCGCCTGCCGTGCCGGATCGCCGAAATTGGCGCCGGCGCAGAACGCCTTGCCCTGGGCCGAGAGCACCGAGGCGCGGATCTCGATGTCGCGGTCGAATTCGTCGAGCGCATCCGCGATCTGGTTGATCAGCGAGATGTCGAAGAAGTTCAGCGGCGGGCGGCGGATCTCGATGGTGCCGACGTGCCCGACCTTCTCGACGCCGATGTCCTTGTATGTGGTCATGATGATCCTTTGATGATTAGCGCAAACCAAGTCCGCGGGCGATGATGCCGCGCAGCACCTCGGTGGTGCCGCCCTGGATGGTGAGCTTCGGCGCGGTCTTGATGGCGAAGTCGAGCTGCCGCTCCAAGGTCTCGCGGTTGGTCGCGGTCTCCTCGACGAAAGCAGCAAGGTCGCGCACGCGGTGGGGAAGCTGCTGTTCCCAGACCGTGCCGATGTCCTTGACGATGGAGGCCTCGACCACCGGCTCCTTGCCGGCCTGCAGCATGCCGGCGACCGAGACCGACATGCGCCGCATGGTGTGGAGCTGCGCGACCAGGCGCCCGATGCCTTCGGCGCTGCGCGTATCCGGGTTCGGGCCGACCGCGCGAACGAGCTCGGTCAGCACGTAATAGGTCTCGAGGAAACGCTCGGGGCCCGAACGCTCATAGGCGAGCTCGCTCGTCGCCTGCTTCCAGGCGCCGTCGACTTCGCCGAGCACGTGGTCATCGGGCACGAAGAAGTCGGTGAAGACGACCTCGTTGAACTCGTACTGGCCGGTGATCTGGCCGATCGGGTTCACCTTGATGCCCGGCTGCTTCATCTTCACCAGGAATTGCGTCAGGCCGTGACGGCGGTTTTCCTTGGTCGGCTGCGACGTCCGGAAGATCGCGATCATGTAGTCGGCGATGTGCGCCGACGAGGTCCAGATCTTGGTGCCGTTGATCAGATAGCCGCCATCGGTCTTGGTCGCGCGCGTCTTTGCCGCGAACAGGTCGGAGCCGGAATTCGGCTCGCTCATGCCGATCGCAAAGCAGATCTCGCCGCGACAGATCCGCGGCAGGATGTCCATCTTGATGTGCTCGGGCGCGTATTTCAGCAGCACCGGTCCGCTCTGGCGGTCGGCCACGAAGAAGCGCCGCGTCGGCGCGTTGGCGACGCGCATCTCCTCGGTCACCACGTAGCGTTCGAGGAAGGAACGCTCCTGGCCGCCATATTTCTTCGGCCAGGTCATCCCCAGCCAGCCCTTGGCGCCGACCCGTCGGGAAAATTCGGGCGCGTCGGTGTCCTCGCGATTGGGCTTGTGCGGATCGAAGGTGCCGGCGGCGATCTCTTCGGCGAGGAAGGCGCGCACTTCCTTGCGCAGCTGCTCGCACTTCTCGGGCAGGCGGATCGGATCGAAACGGAGTGCAGCGGTCATGTGTTTCTCTCCCTGATCAGCGCGACGCCACGAGCGGCCACAATTCGTCGGCGCCTCTGGTCGCGACCAGCTTGCCGAGTTCGACGGCCCAGTGGCTCTCCGAGCCGAAGTCGTCGCGCCAGGCCAGCGCCCGCAGCGAATAGCGGTGCAGGATGTGCTCGAGGGTGAAGCCGATGGCGCCGTGCACTTGATGCGCGATGGCGCCGCCCTTTTCCGCGGCTTCCGCGCAGCGGATCTTTGCCGAGGCAGCTTCGAGATAGACCTCGTCGTCGAAGCGCGTCGCATTCGCGATGGCGTCGGCGGCCGAGGTCGCAGCCGCAAGAGCCGCGGCGGATTCGCCGGCGAGACGCGCCAGATTGTGCTGCACGGCCTGGAATTTCGAGATCTTCTTCTCGAAGGCGACGCGCTCGTTGGAATAGCGCACGGAGATGTCGAGCATCGATTCCAGCGCACCGGCGATCTGCAGGCTGCGCGCAACGCCGCCCATCAGCATCATCGTGGTCTGGTCAAACTCCCTGGGCGCGGCCTTGCGCGCGACGGGCTGGACCTTGTCGAGCGTCACGGTGTCGCTGTGGTCGTAGCCGACATTGAGGCCGGACTCGATCCGAACCTTGCCGGCATCGACCAGCGCGATCGAGACGCCATCCTTGCCGTGCGCCAGCACCGCAAAATGCTTTGCCGCTTTCGCAAAGGGCACGCCGCGGGCGCGGCCGGAAAGCGAGCCATCGGCATCGAGGGTGATGCGGTCCTTCGGCGAGGCCGGCAGCACCGTCATCTCGCCCTCGGGCGATGCGATCTTCGCTTGCGCCAGCAGCCAGCCGGCCAGCATGGTCTCGGCCAGCGGCACCGCGACGGCGAAACGGCCGGCGGCGTTCAGCAGCGCAAAGCCGTCGGCAAGGCTCGCGCCGGAGCCGCCGAGATCATCGGGCACCCAGGACAATGGCAGGCCGGCTTCGCTCAGCGCCCGCCACAGCGGCGCCTGCCAGGAATCCTTCTTGTCGTTGTTGATGGTTTGCGGATCGGCAAGATCGGCGAAGATCTTCTCCGCGGTCTCGACGACGATGTTATCACTCTCCGCCACAGCGTTCCCCGTGTTTTGCCGTTGGCGCGTCCCGCCTGGTGGAGCGAACCGCGCAGGTCTTCTTGCGCCCGATGATCCGAAAAAGCCATGGCCCTGACAAGCGTTGATCGCAGGTCAACCTGCGGCGCGGGCATGGGGGATAAGCTAATTCCGCTTAGCGGAGTTTGCTTGATTTGCAGGGCGCGGCAAACTCGCTAAACAAGGCCAGCGACTTAAGGCTCGCATCAGATACAGGGGAAGGGAAATCCGGATGGCCAAAGATAGTCTGTGCGCAATCGTGACGGGGTCCGCATCCGGACTTGGCGCAGCAACCGCGGAAATCCTCGCGCGAAGCGGGGCGCGGCTCGTCATCAACTATTCCTCTAGCCAGAAAGAAGCCGAGGCCACCGCGGACGTCTGCCGCAAGGCGGGCTCTCCGGAAGTCCTGGTCGCGCAGGGCGACGTTTCAAAGGACGACGATTGCCGCAAGATCGTCGCGGCGGCCGGCGCCTGGGGCCGGCTCGACATCCTCGTCAACAATGCCGGCACCACCAAGCATGTCGCCCATGCCGATCTCGACGGATTGTCGGCTGAAGATTTCCAGCGCGTGTATGGTGTCAACACCATCGGCCCGTTCCAGATGGTGCGTGCCGCGCGCAGCCTGCTCGAAGCCGGCGCCAAGGCCTCGGAGCGGCCCTCCGCCGTGGTCAACGTGTCCTCGGTCGCCGGCATCAGCGGCGTCGGCTCGTCGATCGCCTACGCCGCGAGCAAGGGCGCGCTCAACACCATGACGCTCTCGCTGTCGCGCGCGCTGGCGCCGCTGATCCGCGTCAACACGGTCTGCCCCGGCTATATCGACACGCCCTGGTTCACCAAGGGCCGCGGCGAAGCCGGCGCCAAGCAGGTGCGCGACAGCGTGGTGGCGAAGGTGCCGCTCAGGGTCGCGTCGACCGCCGAGGACATCGCGCAGCTCGTCTGCTTCCTGGCGATGCCGGCCTCCAGCAACATGACCGGCGAGGTCGTGCGCATGGATGCGGGGATGCATTTGATTACGTGAGATCGCGCTCCAATCTCCGCTGTCATCCCCGCGAACGCGGGGATCCATAACCACAGGGAGAAGTTGCCGCGCGACTCTGGTCACTCCGAGTCTTCGCCAAACCACTCCCTGGGGTTATGGGTCCCGGATCTGCGCTTCGCTTGTCCGGGACGACAGGGAGTTTGAGAAGCGAGATCAGCGCTTCGTGACAGTGCCTACCCCTTGATCACGCCGCTCGCCACCAGCCGGTGCCAGATGAACAGCACCACCACCGCGCCGAGCGTGGCCATGATGAAGCCGGCGCCCTGGTCGGGGCTGTAATGGCCGATGGCCTGACCGATGAAGGTCGCGAGAAACGCGCCGGCGATGCCGAGGATGGTCGTGAGGATGAAGCCGCTCGGGTTGTTCGGTCCCGGCGCCAGCCAGCGCGCGATGAGGCCGGCGATGAAGCCGACGACGATGATCCACAACAGGCCGCCCATGCTCATGACTGTGCTCCCCTTCCCGAAAGCGCGTCGATCAACGTCCGATTAAAGTTTGCCGGAGAGCTCGGTCTCGGTCGGCAGCCGTCCGTCCGGCGTCAGATGGTCGATCACCTGCGGCAGATACTGGCTGAGGCCGTTGAGCAATTCGTCGCGCGGCAGGCCGCTCTGGGCGGACAGACTCTCGATCTGGTCGGCGCCGAGTGCGCTGGCAAGGTCGCCGGGCGCGATCGGCTTGTTCTCGCCCTTGCCGACCCAGGAATTCGCAGCCTCGCCGTGGCCGCCCTGCTGGAGCTGGTTGAGGAGATCGCCGAGGCCGCCGCTCAGCACGGTTCCGGCCGCGCCGCCGGCGAGCAAGCCGCCGAGCCCGCCCTTGAGCAAATCGCTGAGGCCGCCGCTGCTGCCGGTATTCACGGGCGTCGGAGGCGGCAGCGGAGAGCGCTGCTGCGGGGCAGGCGCCGCGCCGGGCTGGCCTGCCGTGAAATGCTTGAAGGCCTTCCACCCAAGCAGGGCAATGATCGCCATGGTCATCGGCGACATGCCGCCGGAGGATTTCTCGGAGCTGGGTGTGGAGGGGCCGCGGGGGCCGTTCTGCATGCCGTTGAGGACGTCGAGTAGACCCATGGTGCTCTCCTTTGGCGTCTCGTTCGGCGAGCGCTCGCCGCTGGCTGCCCCCGGGCCGAAAACATATGGGGCTCTCATGACGGTTACAAGGCGGATGCGCCGCGATTGGTTGCCGGCCTCGCCTCTGCTATCGAGGGCGGGTCGTTCAGGGAGCAAGGCGAGGTGATGACGGATCGACCGATCGTGGTGGCCGGCGCGGGCGCCATCGGCTGTTTCGTCGGCGGCATGCTGGCGGCCTCGGGCCGCCGTGTCGCGCTGCTGGTGCGGCCGCGGGTGAAGACCGAGATCGAGCGGTTCGGCCTGCGATTGACGGATTTCGACGGCTCCGAGACGAAGCTTGGCGCAGGGCAGCTCGCGCTGTCGGAGGACCCCGCGATCTTCCACAGCGCCGGCATCGTGCTGGTCACGGTCAAGAGCGCCGACACCGCCGATGTCGCGGATCAGATCGCGCAGCATGCGCCTGAGGATGCCGTCATCGTTTCGCTGCAGAACGGCATCGGCAATATCGCGGTGCTGCGCGACCGCCTCGGTGGCCGCCACGTGCTCGCGGGCATGGTGCCGTTCAATGTGATCGCGATGGGCGAGGGCCGTTTCCACCGCTCGACCTCCGGCGACATCCATGTCGGAGAGGACGCTGGGAACACGGCCGCGGCGCTCTCGGTGCTCGGCCTCACGGTGCGCGCGAGCGGTGACATCACCGGCGTGCAATGGGGCAAGCTGATCATCAATCTCAACAATGCGCTCAGCGCATTGTCCGACTTGCCGCTCGCCGCGCAACTGTCAAACCGCGACTGGCGCAGGCTGTTCGCCGACCAGATGGCCGAGGGGCTCGCCGCGCTGAAGGCCGCCGGCATCGCGCCGGTCTCGGCAACGCCGATCCCCATGAACTGGACGCCGGCCTTGCTGCGGCTGCCCGACACGATCTTCAGCGCGATCCTGGGGCGGACCATGAAGATCGATCCCGAGGCGCGCTCCTCGATGTGGCAGGATTTGAAGCAGGGACGCAAGACCGAGATCGACTATCTCCAGGGCGCCGTCATCGCGCTCGCCGAGCAAAACCATGTCGAGGTGCCGCTGATGCGCCGCATTGTTGCGCTGATCAATCAGGCCGAGGCAGCCGGCAACGGTCCGCCGCGTCTGACGCCGCAGCAGATTCGCGCGGTGGTTTGAGTGCAAGGAGGGATCGATGAAACGTAGCTTGATGATCGGGCTCGCGCTTGCCGCGCTTTGCGGCGCATCGACGCTCGCTCTTGCGAGACCGCCGACGGTCGTGAACTCGCCCGGCTATGATAGGCGGTTGCAGGAGAGCAGGTCGCAGTTGGGCAGTTCGCCGACGACTGCGCCGGTGGATGTGCCAACGGTCAAATCGAAGCGCGGCAAGAAGAAGCAACCGAACTGACGTTCCACACCCCGCTGTCGCAGGGTGGGCAAAGCGGAGCGTGCCCACCAACTCTCTTAATCACAAACGAATGGTGGGCACGGCGCTTTGCGCCTTTGCCCACCCTACGATCATCGCGCAATGACGGCTGTAGCTCAGCCCTTCTTCGCCGGCTTGCTCGGGGTCGGATTGAACAGCTTCTTCAGATCGTTCAAGCTTTCCGACAGCCGCGGCCATTCGCAGGAGAATGAGCCTTTGGTGCACGCGCCCTTCGAGCGCTGACCGACCGTCTGCTGCACCTTTGGCCGCTCGACCGGGACGGGCACGCGCGCGACGTCGGTTCGCAGCGCGACCTGCTGGAGTTGCCGCGCTTGCAGTTCCTGCTGCTCGCGCTGTTGACGGGCGGCGGCCTCGGCCGCTTCGTTGCTGCGGCGCTCTTTGGCGAGATAGGCGGTATAGGCTGCGTCGATCTTCTTCTGCTCCTCCGGCGTCGGATTGGGTCCGGCGATGTCGAAGGTGCGATCCTGCAGGAAGTCGTAATAGGAGTATCCGCCGCCTGCCTTGCGGCGGCCGGCGAACTTGGCGTTGCAATCGGCAAGTGCGGATGTCTTCTCGGACTTGGTGGCGGCCTTCTCGGCGGCGTCGGCGCATTCCTCGAAATCGACCGGCGCGCGTTTCCACCATTGCGCCTGGGCATGCGCGTGCGTCAGCAGGAAAAATCCTGCCGCGGCAACGAGAACCAGCGCCGCACGACGCAATGCTATCACGGACGACATTCTACGAGAGCATTCCTTGCAAAACTCAACCCGAACTGAGTCGAGCCAGATTTTTGCCTCTTTATCGCCGGCTTGTCACCCATGGAACTCGGGAATTTCATGGCTGGGATGCTGACATTTTGTGCTTGACGTGGCGCATGAGTCACAGCGCCGCCTCGGCGGGCTGCTACACTTCGCCTTGCGAGCGCCTCATCTGAGGCGACGCCAAAAAAGACGCCAAGAAAACGAAATGGAAACGCCCGATGCTGCTGCCCCTGTCCGACGTGCCGCGCTGGTACGCTGAACGCAAACCACATGGCACGATCGCCGTCCGTCACGGGCAGGACACGCTGACCTGGGACGAGCTCGAGCGCGGCGCCAACCGGCGCGCGCGGGCATTTATGGCCAAAGGCGTCAAGCCCGGCGATTTCGTCGCAATCGGACTGCCCAACGGCAATACGTTCTTCGAGACCTCCTTTGCGGTGTGGAAGTGTGGTGCGACGCCGACCTCGCTGTCATGGCGGCTGCCGCGCGGCGAGGCCGCGGCCGTGCTCGACATTCTCAGGCCGTCGCTGGTGGTCGGCGGCGAGGCCGACTGGAACGCCCCGAACCGCCTCCCGGCGGATTTCGTACCGGCAGGATTTTCGGACGAGCCGCTCAATCCGCCGGTGGCGCGCTACTGGAAGGCCATGACCTCGGGCGGCTCGACCGGCCGGCCAAAGGTGATCCTCGATCATCAGCCGGCCGTGACCGACACGGTCGCCGCGCCGCCGCTCAATATCCCCTTCGGGGTCTCGCTGCTCAATCCGGGTCCGCTCTACCACAATGCGCCGTTCATCGTGTCGCACTACGCGCTGTTCACCGGCGGCCAGCTCACCGGTCTCGTCAAATTCGACGCCGAGGAGACGCTGCGGCAGATCGAACGCGAGCGCGTGCAATGGGTCAATTTCGTGCCGACCATGATGCACCGGATCTGGGCGCTGCCGGAGCAGGTGCGCAACGCCTACGATCTGTCGAGCCTACAGACCGTCTTCCACATGGCAGCTCCGATGCCGCCCTGGCTGAAGGAGAACTGGATCGCCTGGCTCGGGCCGGAGCGGGTCTGGGAGCTCTATGGCGGTACCGAGCGGCAAGGCTCATGCATCATCTCCGGCACGGAATGGCTGACGCACAAGGGCTCGGTCGGCAAGATCGGCGAGATGGCGAAGCTGCGCATCATCGGCGAGGACGGCAACGACGTCGCGCCCGGCGAGACCGGCGAGATCTATTTCCTCAACAACGACGGCAGGGACGCGACCTATCACTATCTCGGCGCCGAGCCGAAGCGCCGCAGCGACGGCTGGGAATCGCTCGGCGATATCGGCAGGCTGGATGCGGAAGGCTATCTCTATCTCGGCGACCGCCTCGCCGACATGGTGCTGCGCGGCGGCGCCAACATCTATCCGGCCGAGGTCGAGGCTGCCGTGTCCGAGGCTCCCGGCGTGCGGTCCTGCGTGGTGGTCGGGTTGCCCGATCCGGAATTGGGCCAGCGCGTGCACGCCATCATCGAGCCGGAGGGCGACGCCGACGGCCAGGCGATCGCCGACGCCATGGCGGAGTTCTTGAAGGACAGGCTTAGCCGCTACAAGCATCCGGAAAGCTTCGAGATCGTCGGCGCCCCGCCGCGCGATGATTCCGGAAAAGTCCGCCGCACGCTGTTGCGCGACGAGCGCGCAACGTGGATGAAGGAAGGGCGCGCCTTCCGGATTTGGCCGGCAAAGGCGCGGGCGCATGCCGATTGATTGACGGAAGGACTCCAGGACATGACCATTAACATCGCTGCGAACAGCGTGCCGAAGCCGCCGGCCGAGATCATCGCGGGCTTTCGCGGTGCGCCGACCTCGGTCATCTCGGACAATCTCGCGCGGCTGCCCGGCGCGGTCGGGCTAAAACCCTATCACCGCGGGGCTAAGCTGGTGGGCACGGCCTTCACGGTGCGCACCCGCCCCGGCGACAATCTCGCCATCCACCGCGCGCTCGAGCTGGTCGGCCCCGGCGACGTCATCGTGGTCGATGGCGGCGGCGACGAGACCCGCGCGCTGGTCGGTGAGATCATGAAGAACATCGCGCAGTGGCGCAAAGCCGAGGGCTATGTGATCGACGGCGCGATCCGCGATGTCGCGGCGTTCGCGGCCGACGACTTTCCCTGCTACGCCCGTGCCGTGATCCATCGCGGTCCCTACAAGAACGGCCCCGGCGAGATCAACGTGCCTGTCACGATCGGCGGCAGCGTGATCTCGCCCGGCGACATCGTGGTCGGCGACGAGGATGGCGTGGTGTCGTTTCCCGCCGCGGGCGCCGCCGCGCTGCTCGAAGCCGTGCGCGCCCAGGTCGCGCGCGAGGAGGAGACCATGAAGGCGATCCGCGAGGGCCGCTACCAGGGCTCGTATGGCAAGTCCTGATCAGGCGAGAGCGAAGGGGAGGATGGCGTGAGTCAGAAGGACGAATTCCACAATATCGATGATCCCGGCGACGGGCTGTTCCGCGAGCTCGCGGCAGGGGTGACCACCCGCATCTTCTCCGGCGAGCAGGCGATGCTGTCGGTGGTGACGCTGGCGCCGCATGCGCAGGGCACGCTGCACCATCATCCCGAGGAGCAATGGGGCGTGCTGCTCGACGGCTCGGCCATCCGCGTCCAGGGCGATGAGGAGATTGCCGTGAAGAAGGGCGATTTCTGGCGCACGCCGGGCAATGTGCCGCACACCATGCGCGCCGGCCCCAATGGGGCCCGGGTGCTGGACATCTTCAGTCCGCCTCGGCCAGAATACAGAAAAGCGGGGTCGGGCTTCGGGACGACCTAAGCGCTTCGCGCTTAGGGTATCTTCTTGAGCATGATCTTATCGGAAAACCGCTGCACACTTTTCCGGATCATGCTGTAGCGCCAAAGAGCAAAAAGCCAGGCGCTGAAAGCAAAAAGGGAGGGGACCATGACGATCACACGACGTACGCTGCTGGCTGCACCGGCCATTCTCGCAATGGCACCGACGGCGGCGCAGGCTGGCAAGATCACGCTGGTCGTGCCGTTTCCGCCGGGCGGCTCGACCGATGCGATGGCGCGGCTGTTGCAGGCCAGCCTGCAAACCAAGCTCGGTCGCATCGTCGTGGTCGAGAACAAGTCCGGCGCCGCCGGCGCGCTCGGCGCGGCGCAAGTCGCCAAGAGCCCGGCCGACGGCACCTCGTTCCTGGTCACCTTCGATTCCCACGCGGTGATTCCGTCGATCCTCGACAAGCCGCCGGTCGATGTCGAGCGTGAGCTGATGCCGGTGCTGCTGATCGGCACCGCACCCTATGTGATCGCGGCCGGCGCCGGCCGCCCCTACAAGAGCTTTGCCGACGTGGTGGCCGCCTGCAAGGCGACCCCGGGCGCGGTGAAATATGCCTCCGTCGGCATCGGCACGCTCGGCCATCTCGCCATGACCGTGCTCGGCAGCAAGGCCGGGGTCGAGATCATGCACGTGCCTTATCGCGGCGGCGGTCCGGCCATGAACGACGTGCTCGGCGGCCATGTCGATCTCATCGCGGGATCGGCGGCGCTGGTCGCCGCCCAGCTCGGCACCAACATGCTGCATCCGATCCTGCAGCTCGGCCGTGAGCGGCTGCCGGCCCTGCCGGATACGCTGACCGCGATCGAGGCGGGCTTTCCCGATTTCGAGACGCTGGCCTGGTGGGGCATCTTCGCGCCCGCAGGCACGCCGCCCGATATCGTCGCAGCCATGGCGACGGCGTCCAAGGAAATCCTCAGCGAGCCCGCGACCGCCGCCCAGCTCAAGGACACCCAGCACATGACGCTGCTGCTCCAGGACGGCGCGGCCTTCAAGACCTTCTTCGACAAGCAGGTCGCCTATTGGGGCAAGGTGGTGAAGGACAACAATATCAAGGCGTGAGGCCGAGCGGCAGCCCTTCGTATTGGGCAACGTGGAGGGCTTCCGATCCCGTCTCCGCTTTGATATGTACACCTCCAGGCAACCCGCCTGACTTGCGGGTTCCGCGGTCCCGTAGCTCAGCCGGATAGAGCGACGGTTTCCTAAACCGTAGGTCGGAAGTTCGAGTCTTCCCGGGATCGCCAATCTTCATAGTCTCTTGCCGGTCATTACAGCCCTGGGGCCTCCCTGCCAACTGCAGGCGTGTGGTCACGGGTGTACGCGAGCCGGCACGCAGGACGTCATGGCCGTGTGGCCGGACGCCCCTCGGCAGAGATCGGAAATCCGCGGAAGTCATTCTCGTTTCGAGAGACGAGGTTCGGGCAGGCGTCCGCGACGTCGCTAGAGTCGGCGGCGCCGATTGATGTGTGCAGCCCGCCGTCGATGATTGGCGAAGCGAAGGCACGCGACGTGAGGGCGCAATACATATTGGTGTTGACGAAGACCGCACAGGTTCGTCGCCGATTTAAATAGTGCGCTCGATCGAAATTAAATTGCGAACATTAATTATCAGTCCAGTGATAATATTAATTTTGGACGGCGGCGGGAACTGCGGCTGCGCGATTTAAAAACTCCATCCTCGGGTCAATGAATCGTCTCAAAAAAGGCGCGTGCGAATTCGAACACGCTCCCGATGGGGCGGCAAAGAAGCAGTCGAGTTGGACTGAGCCGCGACATATCGAACCGTATGCGCAAGAGACTCAGTCTGCGCGTGCACTGCAGAGGGGATGAACAAACATGGCAATTGCTGGATTTCCAGACGCGAATACCACCGGTCTTCCTGATGGCGTTATCCTGACTCCATCGGGCGATATAACTGTCACTCAACCAGGTACCGTCATCGACGCTCTCGATGTCAAAGGCACGATTTCGGTCCTCGCCGATAACGTCACGATTCAGAATAGTCGCATCACGTCCAGCGATTGGACAGGGATCTGGATCAAGGATGGCATTACAGGAACTGTCGTCAAGGACAGCGAGATTTTAAATGTTGGAAGCAGCCCGGATGGTGCGAACGGCATCGTCGGTTCAGGCACATTCCTGCGTAACGATATCCATGACGTGGAGAATGGTATTATTGTCACCGGGTCGAGCCTCGTTCAGGACAATTATATCCATGCCATGAATGCGCCCGATGTGCGTCTCGGCACGTCATTGGGTGGTCCGCACTATGATGGCATCGAGATCGACGGCGGCGTTTCAGACGTCATCATTCGGCACAACACCGTCATCAACGAGAACAGCTACGTCTCGGCCGTGATGATCAATAATGACTTCGGTCCGGTTTCCAACATTCAGGTGGACGGCAACTATCTTGCAGGGGGCGGCTATACCCTTTACTCCGATGGCAGCTTCAGCAGCACCGACAAGATTTCCGGCGTCTCGTTCACCAACAACGAACTTGGTGAGGGCAAGTGGGGTTACTATTACTTCAGGAACAACACGCCCGTCCTGACGAACAACGACGAACTCGGCACGGGATGGCAGACGTCGTCTCCGACGCCCCCCGCAACGCCCGATGTCCCGGCAGCGCCGAGCATCGCATCCTGGTCACCCGATACGGGCAAGACTGGCGATGGCATCACTGACGCCAGTCAGATCACGCTGCACGGTACCGCCGCGGCTGGCAGCACCGTGAAAGTCTATGACGGTTCGACGCAGATCGGCACGGCGACCGCGACTTCGACCGGAAGCTGGGACTACATCACCAAGGTCTTGACCGATGCGAAGCATACGCTGACGGCGACCGCGACCAACTCGTCGGGGCAAACCAGCGTGGCATCGGCTGCGGTGGCGGTCACCGTCGATACCAAGGCGCCAGCTGCACCGACGATCGCGAGTGACACCGTCAACACCGCCAATCAGGTCGTGATGTCGGGGACTGCCGAAGCGAACAGCGCGATCAAGGTGTTCGACGGAACGACCCAGGTCGGCACCGCGACGACCAACGCGAGCGGCGCGTGGAGCGTCACGACGTCCGCACTGTCGGCCGGTTCGCACGCCCTGACGGCAAAGGCGACCGACGTTGCCGGCAACGTCAGTGCTGCGTCGGCGGCTGTGGATGCGGTCGTCGGTTCTGGAACCCCGGGCTCCACCGGTTCGGGCACCACTGCGCCCGCCGCGCCGAAGATCGCCTCGTTCTCCAGCGATACCGGCACCGCCGGTGATCACATCACGAGCGACAAAACGGTGACCCTGGCGGGGACTGCGGTTGCCAACAGCACGGTCAAGGTGCTCGACGGCACGACCCAGCTCGGCACCGTCACGGCGGATGCGAACGGAGCATGGCACTACACCACCGTCGCACTGCCTGACGGCAAGCACAGCTTCACCGCGACCGACACGGTCTCCGGCGCCACCAGCAAGGCATCGGCTGCGCTGGATGTCACGGTGGATAGCGCTGCCCCCGATGCTCCGATCCTGTTGAGCGATCCCACCACGCATAACCGCGCAACGGTATCCGGTACGGCGGAAGCGGGGAGCTCGATCAAGCTCTATGAGGGCACGACCCTGCTTGGCACCGCGACCGTCGCGAGTGATGGCGACTGGAGCGTGACGACCCCGAATCTCAAGCACGGGTCCCACACCTTCACCGCGACCGCGACCGATGCCGCCGGCAACACCAGCGCCTTGTCGCAGCCGATCGATCCGCCGATTGGTCATGGCGGCACCAAGGACGCTGCGACCGTCGAGGTTACCAATGTGCGCCAGCACTGGGATCACACCGCGACGATCAAGGGCACGGCCGATCCCAACAGCGAGATCAAGCTGTATGACGGCACGACCTCGGTCGGTTCGGCCACGACGAATGCCGACGGCAAGTGGAGCTTCCAGACCTCCGACCTGTCGGGCAAGTCTCATGCCTTCACCGCGGAACAGGTCGACACCACGGGCCACGTGGTCGGCACCAGTTCGGGCGAGGCTATCATCGGCTCGGGCCGCAGCAACACGCTGACCGGCACCACCGGCAACGATGTCATGGTGGGCAAGGCGGGTGCGGATACGTTCGCGTTTGCGTCGAACTTCGGCCAGGACGTCATCAAGGACTTCGCTGCCCGTGGACCCACGCACGACACGATCGAGTTCAGCAAGAGCGTGTTCGACAGCTTTGCGAGCGTTCTCTCCCACGCGGCCCAGTCAGGCCACGACGTCGTGATCGCGACGGGGAGTGACACCCTCACGCTGAAGAACACGCAGCTCGACAAGCTGAACAGCCACGACTTCCACTTCGCGTAGGAGACGGGTCAGCCAGCACAAGCTGGTACTCGACAAACTGCCTCGGAGGATCCTTTGGGGGATCCTCCGACAAGGCCACGACTGAAGCTCGACGGCGGGGTGATCCCCCGCCTACGGCTTCCTAAACCGTAGGTCGGAAGTTCGAATCTTCCCGGGATCCCCATTTTTCATGGGCCACCGTTACGGTTTGCCGCGCCATTCGGCGTGAATATTGCTAGAAGCGAACGGCTTCCTTCCTCGCTGGCCCGGCTGCCATGCCGCCGCACCTCACTGCCTCATCCGGAGACGACGATGCCTTTCGACTTGATCCTGCGCGGGGGGCGGGTGATCGACCCCTCCCAGAAGCTCGATGCCGTGACCGATGTCGCCTTTGCCGGCGGCAAGGTGGCGGCGGTCGGCGGCGCCCTCAAGGCCGACCCGGGCACCGAGGTGCGCGACGTCTCGCAGCTCATCGTGACGCCGGGGCTGATCGATCTCCACACCCATGTCTATTGGGGCGGCACCTCGCTCGGCATCGATGCCGAGGAGTTCTGCCGCCTCTCCGGCGTCACCACGGCGGTCGACACTGGCAGCGCCGGACCCGGCAATTTCGCCGGCTTCCGCAAGCATGTGATCGAGCCGAGCGAGGTCCGCATCCTTGCTTATCTGCACGTGTCGCATGCCGGCATCTTCGGCTTCTCGCACCGGATCATGGTCGGCGAGAGCGAGGAATTGCGGCTGATGAATCCGATCGAGGCGGCCAAGGTGGCCGATGCCAACCGCGATGTCATCGTCGGCATCAAGGTGCGCGTCGGCCTGCATTCCTCGGGCACGTCGGGGGTGGTGCCGCTCGACATTGCGCTCGAGGTTGCCAACGAGGTCGGCATGCCCCTGATGGCGCATATCGACCATCCGCCGCCGAGCTATGAGGAGGTGCTGGCACGTCTGCGTCCCGGCGACGTGCTGACCCATGCGTTCCGCCCCTTTCCCAACACGCCGGCGACCGCGCAAGGCACGGTGAAGAAGGCGGTGCTGGACGCGCGCGAGCGCGGCGTGCTGTTCGATATCGGCCACGGCAAGGGCTCATTCGCGTTCAAGACCGCGCGCGCGATGCTCGCCAACGGCTTTTATCCGGAC
Organism: Bradyrhizobium sp. CCBAU 11430; assembly: GCF_028128855.1. Classification (NCBI taxonomy): domain Bacteria; kingdom Pseudomonadati; phylum Pseudomonadota; class Alphaproteobacteria; order Hyphomicrobiales; family Nitrobacteraceae; genus Bradyrhizobium; species Bradyrhizobium sp. CCBAU 11430. The sequence continues at coordinate 18,473 of NZ_LBJV01000035.1, read as the reverse complement.
ACCATCTCCTCCGACATCCACCAGCTCTGCATCGACGGCCCCGCCTTCGACCAGGTCACGACCATGTCGAAGTTCCTGTGCATGGGCATGGAGCTGTCCGACGTGATCGCGGCCTCGACGGTGAATGCGGCAATGGCGCTGCGTCGCCCCGAGCTCGGCAGCCTCAAGCCGGGCTGCGTCGGCGACGCCACGCTGATCTCGGTCAAACAGGGCCAGTTCGACTACGAGGACGTCGTCGGCGAGCACCTGATCGGCAACCGCAAGATCGTGTCCGAAGGCGTCGTCATCGGCGGCCGCTGGTGGCATCCGAATTGAGTCGGCGCTAGCTCTGCTCGCGATAGTATTGCAGCAGGCGCGTGCCCGCCGGCGACAGCCAGTCCGGCGCACCGGTGATGTAGCCTTCGACGCGCCCGCCCGTTCCGACGAGATAGGTGATGGGCATGCCGACGATCGAGAACATCTCGGTCGAGGCCTGGGCCGCCGCGCCATGAGCATCGACATAGCAGGCGAGGTTCTGCAACGAGAGGCCGCCGAGAAATGTGCGGGCCTTGCGCAGGTCTTTGGTGTCAGTGCAGATCGCGACCACGTCAAGCCGCTCGGGTCGCGAGGCCGCAAGGCTTGCCAGCATGGGCAGGTCGAGCTTGCAGGCCGCGCACCAGGTGGCCCAGAAGTTCACCAGGGTGATACTGCCCGGCTTGGCAGCCACGACAACGTCCTTGCCGTGCGGGTCCTGAAGCCGCAGTTGTGGCATCAACGCGTGCGGCCGCACCACTGTGAACTGGCTGCGGCCGGCTTCGAACACCGGCGGCCAGCTGTCCTGCGCGCCGGCGGTGCGCAGGACAGTGAGATAGGCCGGCGCGGCGATCAGGAGCGATCGCCGCGACAACGCGCGAGGCTTCTCACGCATGAATATAGGCCCAGCCTTTGAGTTGCAGGTCGACCACGCGTCCGATGCCGAACGGGACGAGGTTCGCGCCCGCAATCAGCGGGATCGAGACTTGCTCCTTGGCTTCCGCGATCACCTTGGATGAGGCGCACATGCTGTAACTGAGGCTCGGCAGCGATTGCCGCAGCGTCACCAGCGGCTCGATCAGTGGCGTCTTGTCGGCGCGGAAGATGTCGATGCCCTTGCCGTTGGCCACGACCTCGATCAGCATTTTCGCGCCCTTGTCGGCAAAGTGCTTGGCGAGATTGGCCGAGTAACTGATCGCGTGGCCCATGACATAGGGCTCGTTGCTGTCGATCAGGATCACGACGCCCTCGGTGAGGCGATCCTCCTTGGCCGCGGCGGTGCCGGCGGCCGTGAGGATCGATGCGCCCGCCAGCAGCCCCCTGCGAGACCATCCATTGGCAGAGATCATGGTGCGGCGTTCCCGTCGATCAGAACTGACGCGGCGCGATCGGCGCCTTGCCGTTGCGTCCCCACAGCACGAACAGGCTGAGCGCAAGCAACACGACGTTGAGCGGTGCAACGTCAGCTTCGCCGCGCGAGAGGTGGAAGACCAGCGCAATGACCTGCAACACCGCGCAGCCGAGCGCGGCCAGCACCGTCAGCCGCGGCAGGATCCGCGTCAGGGCCGGCAGCAGGATGCCGATGCCGCCGGCGAGGTCGACCAAGGCAATGGAGCGGACGAAGGTCTCCGAATACTGGCCGGCCCAGGGCATCATCGCGGCCAGCTGGGGAATCGGCGTGGTCAGCTTTACCAGCCCCGCCGAGATGAAGACGAAGGCGAGGAGGACCTGCGCGGCCCAGAGGCCGATGCGGAGGGCGCGGCCGGGGGCGGGGGTCTCGAAGGTGGCGGTGGACATGGTGGTTCTCCGGAATGTGAGGGTTGCCACCATTTGATAGTTTCACCGTTTTTGATCATTATCGGCTTTGGGATTAGTTCATTTCCTGGATGTTGATGATCTCATGGATTCTCTGGTCAGCATGAGGGTGTTTTGCCTGGTCGCCGAGCTGAAGAGCTTCGCGACCGCGGCACAGCGCCTGCGCATCTCCCCGGCCATGGCGAGCAAGCATGTGATGCAGCTCGAGAAGCGCCTGGGCACGCGGCTGCTGAACCGGACCAGCCGGCGCGTCAGCCTGAGCGAAAGCGGCGCGCTCTATTTCGAGCAGGCGCGGCAGATGCTGGATTCGCTCGACGAGGTCGAGGCCGCCGTCAGCAATGCCACCGTCGTTCCGCACGGCACGCTGCGCCTGACCGCACCGGTGTGGATGGCGAACGCGATTTTTGCGGGCGTGCTGGCGGACTACCAGGCGCGCTATCCCGAGGTCCGTCTCGACGTCGATCTCAGTGGCCGCCTGGTCAACCTCGTCGAGGAGGGTTTTGATCTTGCACTTCGCGCGACCGGCACGCCGGACGAGGCGCTGATCGCGCGTCCGATCACCAGCGTCCCGTTCTACATGGTGGCGGCTCCCGCCTTCCTCAAACGCGCGGGCCGTCCATCGGCCTTCGCCGATCTCGCCGGCCAGCCGCTGCTGCACTACGCGCTTTACCCGGGCGAGAGCTTCTCCTTCACGGGCGAGCACGGCCCCGAGACCGTCAAGCTCAACCCGGTGCTGCGCAGCGGCAACGAAACGCTGCTGCACATGGCAGCAATCGAAGGCATGGGCCTCGTCTTTCTGCCGAAATGGCTAGTCGCCGAGGACATCGCCAGCGGTCGTCTGGAGCACGTCATGCCTGGCCACATCATCTTCGCCGGAAAGCTGTTTGCGGTCTATCCGAGCCGCAAATATCTCTCCGCGAAGGTCAGGACCTTCATCGACTTCATCGCCGCCGACAGGCGGATGAAGTAGCTGCTCACAGCAACCGGATCACAGTGACCTCGCGATCAGCAGCTTCATGATCTCGTTGGTGCCGCCATAGATCTTCTGGATCCGGGAATCGATGAAGATGCGCGAGATCGGGTATTCCTGCATGTAGCCGTAGCCGCCGAACAGCTGGAGGCATTCGTCGGCGGTCTCGACCTGCTTCTCCGAACACCAGTATTTCGCCATCGACGCGGTGACGGTGTCGAGATCCCCGGCGACCAGGCGCTCGATGCACCAGTCGACGAAGACGCGCGCGATCATCGCTTCGGTCTTGCGCTCGGCCAGCTTGAAGGCGGTGTTCTGGAAATCCATCAGCGGCTTGCCGAACGCCTTCCGCTCCTTGGTGTAGTCGGTGGTGAGCTTGACCGCGCGCTCCATCGCGGCGACGGCGCCGACCGCGAGCGCAAGCCGCTCCTGCGGCAATTGCTGCATCAGTTGCACAAAACCCTGGCCTTCCTCCTTGCCGAGCAGGTTTTCCGGCGGCACGGTCACGTTGTCGAAGAACAGTTCCGAGGTGTCGGAGGCATGCAGGCCGATCTTGTCGAGGTTGCGCCCGCGCTTGTAGCCGTCCGCGCCCGTGGTTTCGACCACGAGCAGCGAGATGCCCTTGGCACCAGCATCGCCGGTGCGCGCGACCACGATGACGAGATCAGCGGCCTGGCCGTTGGTGATGAACGTCTTCTGGCCGTTGATGACGTAGGAATTGCCCTGTTTCTTGGCCGTGGTCTTGACGGCCTGCAGATCCGAGCCGGTGCCGGGCTCGGTCATGGCGATGGCGCCGACCATCTCGCCCGAGGCCATCTTCGGCAGCCAGCGCTTCTTCTGCTCCTCCGAGCCGTAGTTGAGGATGTAATGCGCGACGATGGCGCTGTGCACGGAGACGCCGGTCGTCAGCTCCGGCACCGTGCTTTCGAGGTCGTCCAGCACCGCCGCGTCATAGGCGAAGGTCGCGCCCAGCCCGCCATATTCCTCCGGCACGCTCGCCAGCAGCGCGCCCATCTCGCCGAGCCCGCGCCAGGCGAAGCGGTCGACCATCTTCTGCTCGCGCCATTTTTCGGCATGCGGCGCCAGATCCTTGGTGAGATATTTACGGAACTGGTCGCGGAAGACATCGAGCTCTTCGGTCATCCAGGAGGAGCGGTAGGACATGGTTACCTCGGTTGATGCGCGTTTCCGGCTTGGTAGGCCAGTCGGCCGCGGCAATTATTGTGTTTTCAGGCTGCGCCGGTGACGCTACCAAGGCGGCCGGGGCGGCGTCTGTCGGGATGTCTGATTTTGGCGACCAAAACACAAGAGCTCAAGCTCGAGATCGAGCGCATCGGCACGGTCTCGGCGATTCTGACGCAGCCGGACAATGCGCGTGCCTGTTACGTGCTGGCGCATGGCGCGGGCGCCGATATGCGGCATGCTTTCATGGAGAAGGTCGCGGCCGGCCTTGCCGATCGCGGCATCGCGACCTTTCGCTTCAATTTCCCCTACATGGAAGAGAAGAAGGGACGTCCCGACCAGCCGGCGGTCGCGCACGCTGCGATCCGCGCGGCAGTCGCGGAGGCGGCGCGGCTGTGCCCCGGGGTGACGCTCGTCGCAGGCGGCAAATCATTCGGCGGACGCATGACCTCGCAGGCGCAGTCCAAGGCGCCGTTGCCTGACGTCAAAGGGCTCGCCTTCCTCGGCTTTCCCCTGCACGCCGACAAGAAGCCGTCGTCCGAGCGCGCCGAGCACCTCGCCGGCGTCACCATCCGCATGCTGTTTCTGCAAGGCACGCGCGATGGGCTTGCCGATCTGAGCTACCTCAAGCCTGTCGTCGAGAAACTCGGTCCGAAGAAGGCGACGCTGCATGAGATCGAAGGCGGCGATCACTCGTTCGCGGTGCTGAAGAAATCCGGCCGTAGCAATGACGAGGCGCTTACAGAGGTACTGAACGCGCTCGTAGCCTGGATCGACACGCTCGCCTGAGGCTCACGCCGAATAAAGCCCCTTGTCGCGGGCCTTCTGGATCGCGAGCGCGGCAATGAGATCGAGCGTCGGTGTCGACAGGCCTGCCGTGCGCGCGAAGGCGGCGGGCGCCTTCACCAGAACGTCGATCTCCATGGCGCGGCCAAGCTCGTAGTCCTGCAGCAGCGATGGCTTGTGATTGGGGGCGGGTCCGCTGCGCGTCACGCGCTTGACCTCCGGGATGAAATGCTGCGCGATGTCGTTGGCCTCGTTCAGCATGCGCGGGATGACGTCCGCAAAGGCGGCGTCGTCGCGCACGCCGCGTGCGGTCTGGCCGGTGAGCAGGCACAGCACCGACAGCGACATGTTGGTCAGCAGTTTCGACCAGATCGCCTCGCGGATTTCCGCGACCGGCGGGGACTCCAGCCGCGCGTCGTTCAAGACGCCGCGCAGCTTGGTGATGCGCTCGCAATTGCGGTCGTCGCATTCGCCGATCAGGAGGCGGTTGCGGTCCGGGGTGAGGTTGTGCACCACGCCGGGCGCGGTCACCTCGTTGGAGGAGAAGACGACGCCGCCGATGATCCGCTCCTTCGGGATGCAGGCGCGCAAGCGTCCGCCGGGGTCGAGGAAGGAAATGTCCGGCGGTGTCGGGTGCCGCGGTGGCAGGCCGATCCCGTACCACCAGGGAATACCGTTCTGGGCAAAGACGATGGCGGTGTCGTCCTGAAGCAGCGGCTTGATGCTGGCGACCAGCCCCGGGAGCGCCGTGGCCTTCAGCGTCGAGATCACGACGTCCTGCGGACCGAGCTGGGCTGGGTCGCCCGAGGCGTTCACCTTGGCGGAGACCTCGGAATCGCCGACGCGCAGTTTGAGGCCGCCCGCCCGGACCGCCTCCAGATGCGCTCCCCGCATCACGCACGAAACGTCATGACCAGCGCGCGCCAGCCGGACCGCGATATGGCTGCCGACGGCGCCCGCGCCGAAAATGCAGATGCGCATGATGATTCCGTCCCTGGTCCCAAACTGTCGCCCGGCGCCACCATGACACATGCCGCCATGCGATGGGCGCGACCGCCCCACGCTGGAAAGATATGGATCGCGATGCGTTGCCTCGGCCATAGTGCAGGGCCAACAATGACCCGGAGGACCGCCGATGACCGCCAGCCCCGTGCTGTGGACCCTCGATGAGCGTGGGGTTGCGACCGTCACGTTGAACCGGCCCGAGGTCAACAACGCCTACGACGGCGCGCTGATCGCGGGCGTGCTCGCGGCAATGGACGATCTCGGCAAAAAGTCGAATCTTCGCGTCGTCGTGCTGAGGGGCAATGGCAAGCATTTCCAGGCCGGCGCCGACCTGAAATGGATCAACGGCGTGCGGCCGCAATCGACTGATGCGAACGAGGCGGCCTCGCGCGCGACCTTCGAGGCCGTGCAGCGGCTCAACACGCTGCCGATCCCGACGGTCGCACTGGTGCAGGGCGGCTGCTTCGGTGGGGGCACCGGCGTGATCGCAGGCTGCGACGTCGTGATCGCCGCGGACAACGCCCTGTTCTCGATCACCGAAGTGCGTTGGGGCCTGACCGCGGCGATCATCATCCCGCAGCTTTGCGACGCCATCGGCGTCCGGCAAGTGCGGCGTTACGCGCTGACCGGCGAGCGTTTCGGCGCCGAGGACGCCCGCCGCATCGGCCTCGTCCACGAGGTGGTGCCGCTCGCCGATCTCGAAGCCGCAGGCGCGAAGGTCGTCGAGCAGTTGCTCGCCAACGGGCCGGAGGCGATGGCCGAGACCAAGAAGCTCGCGCTGGAAAGCTCGTTCGGCGGCATGGCGGTGGACGATGCCGCGTATGCGCGGCTCGTCCACCTGCATTCGCTCAAGCGCCAGAGCGCGGAAGCGGCGGAAGGGCTGGCGTCGTTCGCCGAGAAGCGGGCGGGGAATTGGGGCGGTGGGAAAGGTTGAGTGTCAGCAGCCGCGGCAGATGTTGTTGATGCTGCGATAGACGGCGTCGTCGTCCTGCCGCATCTGGCGCAGCGTTTCGAGTGTCTGACCGTCGTTGGCGGGTGCAACGGGCCTGCGCTTCGCGGCGAGTTCGTCCTCCTGCCGCTTGTAGCAGGCCTCGCGCTCGGGCTTGGCCTGAATGAAGCGGCAGTTTTGCTCCACGGCTGCGGCGGGAGCGGCGGAGATCGCGAGAGCGATCACGGCGGGCAGGGCGAATTTCAAGAGCGTCGAATCCATGCGGCCACTTCTGTCAGGTCCGCCATTCCCGGGCAACCGTCTTTTGGCGGGCTACGGCACCGCACTTCACAGCGACGGCGCCAGTGACGTTTTCAGCAGCGTCAGCAGCGCCTGCACCGCGGCGGCATTGCGCCGCCGCTCGGGGATCGTGGCTTTCACCCACAGCTCCGGAATTGGAAAGTCGCGCAGCACCGGCTTGAGCGTGCCGTCGCGCAAGGCGTCCGCGACGAGATAATGCGAGATCAGCGCGATGCCGTTGCCGGCGATCGCGCTGCGCGCCAGCACGTGTCCCTCATTGGTGGAGAGCAGCGGGCTGACCTGGATGCTGATGCGGCCGCGTGGTCCGTCGAAGATCCATTCCGGGCCGGTCGGCATGAAGCTGAGGCAGCGATGCTCGACGAGGTCGCGCGGATGTTTTGGCGTGCCATGTTTCTTCAAATAAGCGGGCGAGGCGCAGAGCAGCCGCCTCAGCGCGCACAGCGGCTCGTCGACCACGCCGCCGAAGGAATGCGGGAAAGCGCCGATGGCGATGTCGAAACCTTCGGTGACGGGATCGACCGGGCGGTCGATCAGTACGATATCGAGCTTCAGCTTCGGGTTCTGGGTCTGGAATGCGCTGAAGGCATCCGCGAGCCGCGCCACCGTCAGCGACGTCGGAGCCTTGATGCGCAGATGATCGACGAGGTCGTGGCCCTTCTCGCCCATGCGCGAGAGCAGATCGGTCGCATCGGTCACCACGCCGCGTGCGCGATGCACATAGCGCTGTCCGGCTTCGGTCAGCCGCAATTGCCGGGTCGAGCGGTGAAACAGCGCCGTGCCGATCCGCGCCTCCAGCTGCGTGACGCGTTTTGCCACCACCGAGGTCGAGACGCCGAGCTTTCGCGCGGCGGCCGAGAAGCCGGTGGCGTCGGCGGTCGCCAGGAACGCTTGCAGGTTCACCAGGATGTCCATGTCGACCTTTCTCGATTCGCGAAAGATGATCGCGTATTTTGGTGGATTGTAGCCTGTCTCGCGTTAATTCATATTCGAACCCAAGCAAGAGATTTGGGAAGGGACGTGCCATGCGGGCCATGATGATCGAAGAACCGGCACGACAGGTGCCGCTCTATGGCGAATATGAAGTCGTCGTGCTTGGCGGCGGCCCGGCCGGCATCGTTGCCGCGGCCTCAGCCGCGCGCGCGGGGCGAAAGACGCTTCTGATCGAGCGCTACGGCTTTCTCGGCGGCATGGGCACCGCTGCCGGTGTCACAAATTTTTGCGGTCTGCATGGCAATGTCTACGGCCAGGCCCATCGCCTCGTGCAGGGCATGGCGTCCGAGCTGCTGGCGCGGATCGATCGGCTCAACGGCCTCAACACGCCGCATCTGATCCTCGGCAAGGTTTTTGCGCAGGCCTACGACACCGCGGCCTACAAGATCGCGGCCGATCAGTTGCTCGCAACCCACAAGGTGCACATCCTCTTCCACGCGCTCGGCGCCGGCGTCGTGATGGGTGACGACAGCCGCATCGACGCGCTGATGGTCGAGACCAAGGCCGGGCGGCAGGCGGTGCGATCAGAGATCTTCATCGATTGCTCCGGCGACGGTGATCTCGCCGTCTGGGCCGGCGCGCCGTTCGAGATCGGTGACGCGCATGGCCATCCGATGTACCCCTCGATGATGCTCCGCCTCAACGGCATCGATCCCGCAAAGGCGGGCGAAGCCTGGCGCACCATTCCGCAATTGATGGAGAAGGCGCTCGCCGCCGGTACCCACACATTCCCGCGCAAGAGCGCCATCGTGCGGCCGCAGAAATCCGGCATCGAATGGCGGGTGAACTTCACGCAGGTGGCGCGCGAGGACGGCCATGCCATCAACGGCGTCGAGCCTGACGATCTCACCCGCGGCGAGATCGAGGGCCGCAAGCAGGCGCTCGCCGCCTACGAGTTCCTACGCAGCACCGTGCCGGGCTTTGAAAAATCCTACATCGTCGATTTGCCGCCGCAGCTCGGCATCCGCGAGACCCGCCGCATCAAGGGCGGCTACCAGCTCAGCGGCGAGGACGTGCTCGGCTGCGCCTCGTTCGAGGATTCGATCGGCGTCAATGGCTGGCCGATCGAGGCCCACGTGCCCGGCGACGTCGTCTTCACCTTCCCGCCGATCCCGGAATCGCGCGGTTATAACGAGCTGCCCTACCGGATGCTGGTGCCTGAAGGCGTCGACAATCTCCTGGTCGCCGGCCGCTGTGCCTCCATGACCCATGAGGGCCAGTCCGCGGCGCGGGTGTCGGGGGCCTGTTTCGTGATGGGCGAGGCGGCCGGTTCCGCCGCCGCGCTGGCGCTGTCCGGAAACCGCGTCCCCCGTGATATCCCCATTGAAAAATTGCAGGAAACGTTGAAACAACAGGGCGCCTTCATCGGCCGGGACCAGATGGTGCCCGAAGGCCTGTAACGCACTGCAAGACAACGACGGCGGAGGAAACGGAATGACCGGGATAATGCGGCTCGCGCTTGCGGGACTGGTGGCGATCACGGCGATGGGCACGGCGCGGGCCGAGGACGCGCTGAAGGCCAGGATCGGCGTGCTCCGTCTGTCCTCCTCCGCGCCGGTCTTCATCGCGCAGGACAAGGGCTATTTCCGCGAGGCCGGCCTCGAGGTCGAGCTGAAATTCTTCGACGCGGCCCAGCCGATCGCGGTCGCGACGACCTCGGGCGACGTCGATTTCGGCATCACCGCCTTCACCGCCGGTCTCTACAATCTCGCCGGCAAGGGCGTGCTGAAGGTGATTGGCGGGATGAGCCGCGAAAAGGCCGGCTATCCCCTGATCGGCTATTTCGCCAGCAACAACGCCTACGCGGCCGGATTGAAGACGCCGAAGGACCTCGCCGGCAAACGCGTGGCGATGACGCAGGTCGGATCGAGCTTTCATTATTCGCTCGGCCTGCTCGCCGACAAATACGGCTTCAAGCTCTCTGAGGTGAAGATCGTGCCGCTGCAATCGTTGTCGAACGCCGCCGCCGCGCTGAAGGGCGAGACCGTCGATGCGGCGCTGCTGCCGATCTCGACCGCGCGAAAGCTCACGGACGAAGGCGGCGCGAAATTCTTAGGCTGGGTCGGCGACGAGACGCCGTGGCAGCTGGGCGCCGTGTTCGCCTCGCCGAAGACGCTGACCAACAAGGCGCTGGTGACGAAGCTGCTCGGCGCACTCGCCAAGGCCGACCGCGAATATCACGACGTCATCCTCGCCTCGATGAAGGACGGCGTCGCCCCGATCAACGACAAGACCAAGCCATTGCTGGAGATCATCGCCAAATACACCAACCTGCCGGTCGAGCAGGTGGTCGGCAATTGCGCCTATATCGATCCCGACGGCAAGCTCGACGTGAAGAACGTCGACAACCAGATCAAATGGCTGCAGGAGCAGGGCTTTGCCGACAAGGGCTTCGACGCCAACGCGATCATCGCCAAGGAATTTGTGAAGGCGGATTGATTGATGCGAGCGCCACACTCTCCCCGTCATCCCCGCGCAAGGACGAAGCCGTTGTCGCTGGAGGCTCGCTTCGCGAGCACCTCAGGATGACGGGGGAGAGAACAGGGCATAGCTCATGGACCTGATCGCCAACCACATCAGCCACCGCTTCGGCGACCTCGCCGTGCTCGACGACGTCTCCTTCACGGTCAGCGCCGGGGAGGTGGTGGCGATCGTCGGGCCCTCCGGCTGCGGCAAGAGCACGCTGCTGTCCATCCTCGGCGGGCTGTTGCAGCCGACCTCAGGCGAGCCCGAGCTGCGCGGCGCGCCGCCGGCGGACAGCCTCAATCCGCTGACCTTCGTATTCCAGGATTTTGCGCTGCTGCCCTGGGCGAGCGTGGAGGAGAACGTCGAATTCCCGTTGCTGCACACTCAGCTCTCGGCCACTCAGCGCCGTGAGCTGGTCGAGGATGCCTTGCGCCGCACGGGGCTGACTGATTTTCGCAAAACCTATCCCAAGCAGCTCTCCGGCGGCATGCGCCAGCGTGTCGGCATCTCGCGCGCGCTCGCGGTGAAGCCCGCGATCCTCTTGATGGACGAGCCGCTCTCCGCGCTGGATTCGCAGACCCGCGAACTCCTGATGGAGGATTTCGTCCGCCTGCTCGCCGATGGCGGCATGGGCGCGGTCTATGTCACCCATAATCTCGAAGAGGCTGCGCGGCTGGCCGATCGCATCGTGGTGTTGTCACGGCGGCCCGGCCGCATCCGCGAGGTCGTGACCGTGCCGATGACGCGCACTGAACGCGGCGAAGCGGCGGCGCGCGAAAAACTGCTGGCGCTGCAGAACCAGATCTGGTCGCTGATCCGCAACGAAGCCATCGATGCCGAGCGCGAGGTCCAGCATGCTTGATCGCGCGGCGACTGACACTGCGAAGGATAGCGCGACGCGGCGCGTCCGCTTTCGTGGCGCCGGCTTCGTGCCCGCGTCGAGCCGTTTCGGCGGCTGGATCGCGCTCGCACTGGTCATCGCGATCTGGCAGGCGGCGGGCAGCACCGGCCTCGTCAATCCCCTGTTTCTGCCTGCGCCGTTGGCGATCGCGCGCGCGATCTATCAGCTCGCGATCTCAGGCGCGCTCTGGCAGCATTTGTCGGCATCGCTGCTGCGCATCGGCGTCGGCTGGCTGTTGGGGACGGCGGCTGGCGTCGCCGTCGGCTTTGCCATCGGCCTGTCGCGGCTCGCGCGCAGCGTCGGCATCACCTTCATCTCGGCGCTGTTCCCGATCCCGAAGATCGCGCTGCTGCCGCTGTTGATCCTCTGGCTCGGCATCGGCGAAGAGCCGAAGATCGCGACCATTGCACTGGGGGTGTTCTTCTCCACCGCGATCTCGGTCTATAGCGGCGTCGATGCGGTACCGCGCAACCTCATCCGCATGGCGCAGAGCTTCAACGTTCCCTTCGCGACCATCGTGCGCAAGGTGGTCTGGCCGGGCGCGCTGCCCGCGATCCTCGCCGGCTTCCGGATCACGGCGTCAGTGGCGCTGCTCCTCGTCGTCAGCGCCGAGATGATCGGCGCCCAATACGGCATCGGCGCCTTCGTGCTCCAGGCCGGCAATCTGATGCAGACCGATCAGCTGCTCGCGGGCGTGGTGATCCTGTCGGTGTTCGGGTTGGCGGTGGGGAAGGTGATCGGCTGGCTGGAGATAAGGCTGCTGCACTGGCGGTAGGCACAGCCGCAATGTGGCTGGAAGCGCGCGCTACAACCTCCGTCGTCGTCCCGGCGAAGGCCGGGACCCATAACCCCAGGGAGGAGTTTGGCGAAGATCAGGCGTTCGGTACGTCTACCTTCCGCAATTGATAGATCACGCGGTATGGGTCCCGGCCTTCGCCGGGACGACACCGAATGTATGGCCAGCAGAGCACCTCACGCGTTGCCGCGATCTTCCCGGAACAAATCCAGCTTCTGCTGCACGGGACGATCCGAGAAGCTGAACAGCACGGCATCGTCCTCCGCCTCGTGGGTGACCCATTGCCAGCTCGGCACCACGAACAGATCGCGCGGGCCCCATTCGAAGACGGCATCGCCGATCCGGCTGCGGCCGCGGCCTTCGATCGGGCAGAACACGGTCGCATCGGTCGACCGGTAGCGCGCGGTCTTGAAACCCTTTGGCAGCAGCTGGATGAAGGTGCCGATGGTCGGCATCGCGAAATCGCCGGTCTCGGGGTTGCTGAACTTCAGCTTGAGGCCGTGGCAGGCGTCCCACTCCTGGCTCGTTCTGGCTTTCTCCAGCGCCTCGCGCGTGTAGGCGTAGGGATAGCTGAAGATCGGCGAGGTCTTCGAGCTCCGCTTGACGTCGACCGGCAGCAGGTTGTGGCCGTAGCGGGCAAAGCTGTCGCCGGCCGGCTTTGTGATCCTCTGCTGATCTTCCTTGGAGCCTTCCGCAAAGGAGCAGTCGAAGAACTGCACCAGCGGAATGTCGAGGCCATCGAGCCAGAACATCGGCTGATCGGTCTCGTTGGAATGATCGTGCCAGGTCATCGACGGCGTGATGATGAAATCGCCGGGCTCCATCGCGGTGCGCTCGCCGTCAACGGCGGTATGGGCGCCCTTGCCTTCGAGCACGAAGCGCAGCGCCGACTGGCTGTGCCGGTGCGCTGGCGCGACATCGCCGGGCACCACCATCTGCACGCCGGCATACAGCGAGGTCGTGATCTTGGATTGCCCGCGCAGGCCGGGGTTCTCCAGCACCAGCACGCGCCGCTCGGCTTCCTTGGCGGTGATCAGCTTGCCGGCTTCCGTCATGTAGTCGCGGATGACGTCAAATTTCCAGAGGTGCGGCCGACAGGCGCTCTTCGGCTCCGGCGTGATCAGATCGCTCATCACCGTCCACAGCGCGGTGAGGTTTTCGCCGTCGATCTTCTTGTAGAACGCCTCGCGTTCCGGCGTCTTGGTCACGGCTTCCATGGCGGCGCTCCCGTTCGTTTTGTTGATTGACAGTATACTGACGATCTAGGTAGCGTCAATGCGAGGGGTGACGTGTAAGGTCGTCGTCATTCCGGGGCGACGCGCCAGCGTCGAGCCCGGAATCCATAACCCCGATCGGGAGTATGGATTCCGGGCGCTCGCTTCGCGAGCCCCGGAATGACGGAGAAAAACTAACAGGGAGGGTCCCAATGAAGCTGCACGGCTATTTCCGCTCCAGCGCCGCCTATCGGGTGCGGATCGCGCTGAACCTCAAGGGACTTGGTGCCGAGCACCTGCCGCATCATTTGCGCAAGGGCGAGCAATGCGCGCCCGCCTATCTTGCCATCAACCCGCAGGGCCTGGTGCCGGCGCTGGAGAACGACGGCGGGGCGGTGCTGACGCAATCGGTCGCCATCATCGAATGGCTCGACGAGACCCATCCCAACCCGCCGCTGCTGCCGAAGGATCCGCTGCGGCGCGCCAAGGTGAGGGCGTTCGCAATGGCGATCGCCTGCGACACCCATCCGGTGCAGAACCTGAAAGTGCTGGCGCGGCTGCGCGAGCTCGGCCTGCCTGAGGAGAAGGTCCAGGACTGGGCGGCCTGGGTCAACCGCGAAGGGCTGTCGGCTTGCGAGGCTCTGATCAAGGACGAGCCCGGCCCGTTCTGCTTCGGCGATGCGCCGACGCTCGCCGATCTCTGCCTGGTGCCGCAGCTCGCCAATGCCCGCCGTTTCGGCGTCGACGTGTCGGCCTATCCGCGTCTGCTCGCGGCAGAGGCGGCCGCAAAGGCGCTCGCCGCGTTTGCCAACGCTGCGCCGGAGAAGCAGCCCGATGCCGAGTAAGCCTCCTCCTCCGATCACGATCGACGCGGTTTATGCCGCGCCGGGCTATCTGTTCCGGCGCATGCAGCAGATCGCGGTCTCGATCTTCATGGAGGAGTGCAAGACGTTCGACCTGACCCCGGTGCAATATGCGGCGCTGATCGCGATCCACACCCATCCCGGCATCGACGCGACGCGGCTGTCGGCGGTGATCGCCTTCGACCGCTCCACGCTCGGCAGCGTGATCGAGCGGCTGCAGGCCAAGGACTATGTCGAGCGCAAGCCGGCCCCCGAGGACAAGCGGATCAAGCTGCTCTATCTAACCAAATCCGGCGCCGCGATCCTGCGCGAGATCATTCCCGCCGTCGAGCGCGCCCAGGCGAGGATGCTGGAGCCGCTGAAGCCCGCCGATCGCAAGACGCTGATGGGGCTTTTGGTGCAGCTCGTCGATCTCAACAACGAGGCCTCACGCGTGCCGCTGCGCGCGGAGGATGCGCTGGAGCATCTGGGGAAGGCGGGGTGAGGGTGGTGTGAGCGATACTCACGTCTCATCCCCGCTGTCGTCCCGGGGCGCGCGTAGCGCGAGCCCGGGACCCATAACCCCAGGGAGAAATTTGGCGAAGACTCGCGGTTACCAGTCGCGCACCAAACCACTCCCTGTGGTTATGGGTCCCCGCCTGCGCGGGGACGACACCTGTGGTGTGGCGACGTCTCGTCTTCACATCCGCAGCAACGCCTGCCGGTCGATCTTCCCCGTGCCGGTCTTCGGCAGCTCGTCGGTGAAGATCACTTCGCGCGGATATTTGTAAGGAAGCAGCTTGCCCTTGACGTAGTCCTGCAACCGTCGCGTCGCGTCACCCCGGTCGACCGTGCGGCTGTTCATCACCACCACCGCCTTCAGCGTCATGCGCCGGTCCGGCAGTTCGGCGGCGAACACCGCGCATTCGCGGATATCGGGATGGTCGGCGAGGCACAGCTCGACCTCGAGCGGGTAGACCCACTGTCCGGAGATCTTGATGAGATCGTCGGCGCGGCCGCGGAAGAAGTGGAAGCCGTCGGCATCGCGCACGAAGCGGTCGCCGGTGTAGATCCAGCCACCCTGCCGTATCGTCTCCGCGGATTTGTCCGGCCGGTTCCAGTACAGCGGCGTGTTGGAATCGCCGCGCACCCACAAGATACCTTCCTCGTTGTCGGCGACATCGCGTCCGTCCTTGTCGCGCAGCGCGACCTCGTAGCCGGGCACGCGCAGGCCTGCGGCCCCTAACTTCTTCTGCTCGGGCCTGTTGGAGAGATAGATGTGCAGCACCTCGGTCGAGCCGAGCCCTTCGACGATCTCCAGGCCCGTGAGCGTCTTCCAGCCGTTGAAGACCTCGGCCGACAGCACCTCGGCCGCGGAGAGCGACATGCGCAGCGACGAGAAGTTGGTCTGTTGCGCGCCCTCGGCCTTGGTCAGGGACGTGTAGAGCGTCGGCAGGCCGAAGAAGACCGTCGGCTTGTGCTGCTCGATCGCCGCGAAGATCGTGGCCGGCTTCGGCTGGCCCGGCAGCAGCAGCGTTGCCGCGCCCGCCGAGAACGGGAAGGTGACGGAATTGCCGAAGCCATAGGCGAAGAAGATCTTTGGCACCGAGAAGCAGATGTCGTCGGGCGTCAGCTTCAGCACGTTCTGCGCAAAGGCGAGCTCGCTATAGGCCATGTCGTGCTGGAGATGCACGATGCCCTTGGGCCGGCCGGTCGAGCCGGACGAATACATCCAGAACGCCATCTCGTTGCGATGCGTCTCCGCTTCCGCCAGCTCGGCCGGGAATTGCCTGAGCCAGTCCGTCGCCGCGAGCGCGCTCGGCGCGGCGTGATCGCCCCCCTCGCCATTGGCGACAATCAGCGTGCGTAGGCGCGTGTCCTTGCAGGCCTCGGCATTGAAGCGTGGCGCGAATTCGGCATCCGCCACCGCAACCCTGGCGCCGGAATCGGCGAGGTAGAATTGCAGCAAATCCGGCGGCGTCAGCGTGTTGATCAGGAGCGGCACGAAGCCGGCCCGCACCGCGCCGAAGAACGCGGCCGGGTAGGCCGGGGTGTCGTCGAGAAACAGCAGCACGCGGTCGCCGCGCTTCAGGCCGAGCGATGCAAAGCCGTTGCCCCAGCGGCAAGTCTCGTCGCATAGCTCGGCGTAAGTCCGCGTGCCTGCCGGACCCATGAGCGCGACCCTGTCGCCACGGCCCTTGGCGAGATTGTCGAACAGCACGCGGCTTGCGTTGTAGATTTCAGGAACGGCAAAGCCGATCTCGCGCGCCCCCTCGCTATCGGCGGGAACCTGGTCGAAGATCTCGTTGCTCATGCCTCGTCCCCGCCGTTCTTGGCAGCCTCGTAACGCGCCATGAAGCCCGGCGACATGTGGCGCAGGCGTGCATCGTCGATGCGGCCGGAGCGGGTGATGTAGCTGTAGGCGAAGTCCATCAGACCCTGCTGCATGTGCTGGGCAAAATGCTCGTACCAGAAGGCGCTGGTGCGCGCCGCGTTGACGAGCTTTTGTACCACCGGTTTTCGCGCGGCCTGGTACCGGTGCAGCGCGGTTGCAAGATGCGCATCCGATTCCAGCGCCTTGACCAGCGCGATGGCGTCCTCGATCGCGAGCCGCGTGCCCGAGCCGATCGAGAAGTGCGCCGAATGCAGGGCGTCGCCGATCAGCACCATGTTCTTGAACGACCAGTGCTCGTTCCAGACCCAGGGAAAGTTGCGCCAGACCGATTTGTTGGAGACGAGGCAATGGCCGCCAAGCGTGTCCGCGAACACCTCTTCGCAGACGCCCTTGGACTGCTCGACGTCCTTGTAGGCGAAGCCATAGGCCTGCCATGTCGCGTGGTCACATTCGACCAGGAAGGTGCTCATGGCGGGCGAGTAGCGGTAGTGATGGGCGTTGAAGGCACCGCGATCGGTCTTCACGAAGGTCTGCGACAGCGTGTCGAAGCGCTTCGAGGTGCCGTACCAGACGAACTTGTTGGAGGAGTAGGACAGCGAGGTGCCGAAATCTCCCTCGAAGGCGCGGCGCACCTGCGAGTTCAAACCGTCGGCGGCGACGATCAGATCGTGGCCGTTGAGCTGGTCGATCGCATTTATCTGCGTGTCGAAGCGCGGGGTGACGCCAGCGTCGAGCGCGCGCTGCTGCAGGAACCGCAGCAGCTCGAGCCGCCCGATCGAGGAGAAGCCGACCCCGTCGATGGCGACGCTGTCGCTGCCGAGGTTCAGCGTGATGTTCTGCCAGCTCTCCATGTGCGGCGCGATCGCATCGACCGTCTCGGGGTCGTCGGCACGCAGAAATTCCAGCGCCTGGTCGGAGAACACGACGCCAAAGCCCCAGGTCGCGTCGGCCGGGTTCTGTTCGAACAGGTCGACTTGATCCTCGGGGTGACGCTTCTTCCAGAGATAGGCGAAGTAGAGCCCACCGGGCCCTCCGCCAATCACGGCGATCCGCAACGTCTGCCTCCCTAATTGACAGTATACTTACTATCTAGGGGTAGACTAATGTGCTCCGGCGTCCCGCGCCAGCGGAATTATCGGCCAGCGCAGGCGCGCCAAATCGCACCTCGGCCACACGTTTTACGCGTGTCCGAAACCTCAGGTCCGAATCATAGCCAAACCGCGCCGGCTTGGCCATCCGCACCGTCAGACGCAGCGCTTCACGTAAACCCCGTTCACCAGCACCCGGGTACAGCGCACGGCTGGAACCGGCTTGCGGACCACGACGGCCGCGTTCGGCCCGGCGCAGCCGGCGCGATAGACCCCGCGTGCGCAGACCACCGCATTGGCGTCGGTGGCCTCGAACGTCATCGTCGCTCCGAAGGCGAGGAGCGCAGAAGCAACGAGCAGCAATGAACGCATGTTGTCCTCCCGGTCTTGCCGTGATCGAAATCGGATATCTGCAAAAGATCTGTCGTTGCAGGCGTGCGGAAATTCATGCGCACGCCGTTCGTCGTTGCGGCTTTGGCGCCTGCGCCGTGTTACCTCGCCGCGAATGGGGCGAGCACGTCCTTGCACGCCGGCGACAGCGAGGCAGCCCTGTTGGAAATGCATTGAATGATGCGGCCGCCTCCGGGCGCGACGCCGGCGCAGAGCGTGCGGATGTCGGCGCCGCAGGCCGAGCGCGCGATGAACAGCTCTTCGCGCGGCAGCAAGGGACGCAACACGATCACGGCTGGCGGTGCCGCCGGCGCGGCTCCCGCCGCGGGGGCTGCTGCTGCGGGAGCCGCACCCGCGGGCGCCGCCGTTGCG